>CAZLLD010000028.1:0-42757 GCA_964560225.1 uncultured Bacteroidales bacterium | reverse complement strand
TATCTGAACGGAACCACGTCCGATTCGGTCATCATCATCAACGACATGCCCACCACGGCTAATGCAGGTGTCAACCTGAGTATCTGCGCAGATTCCGTGAATCTGAACGCCAATCTGCCCTATATTGGCAGCGGCCAATGGAGCGTGATAAGCGGAGCCGGAACATTTGATGATGCCACAAAAAACGTTACCAGGGTCAGCAACCTGGCCAGGGGAAACAACAATTTCAAATGGACCATTACAAACGGAACCTGTACATCTTCGTCAGTTGTCACAATTACCAACAACACGCCAACCGATGCCGAAGCAGGATTTGACGCTGTTACCTGTGAAGATTCGCTGGTTTTGCTACCCAATACACCAACCTTCGGGATAGGCGAATGGAGTGTATATTCAGGAGCCGCGAAATTTTCAGGCAATCTGGCCTATGATTTGGGCAGGGATGAGAATCACCTGGTATACAGTATCCGGAATGCCGGATGTTATTCACGGGACACAATCGTCATCACATCTCACAAGCCAACTACAGCCCGTTCGGGTGCAGATCAGTCGGTTTGTCGTGATTCCGTGTTGATAGTTGCCAACCAGCCTGTTACCGGAGCCGGGTCCTGGACATTGCAAAGCGGATCTGCCACACTGGATGACATGAGTAGTTCTTCGACCTATGCCAGGGATCTTGCACCGGGAGAAAATGTTTTCAGATGGACCATCACGTACATGGAATGTATGTCCTATGATGATGTGATGATCAGCAATGATTTTGTACAGGCAGATGCAGGAGCCGATCAGGTGATGTGTGCCGACCGGACGACGCTTCAGGCTAATGATCCGGGATACAGCCAGGGGTTCTGGACAATTGCCGGAGCAGCAAACGGAGCAGATATTTTAGATCCGCATACCCCCAATTCAGTAGTAGAGAATCTATCCCCCGGTGCCAACGTGCTCAGGTGGACCGTCACTAAAAACAGCTGCATATCCTATGACGAAGTAACATTAACCAATAATTTGCCTACCAGGGCCTTTGCAGGCGAAGACATGTATTTGTGCCGGGATGAGCAACAGCTCAGGGCCAATACCATCACCCAGGGAACCGGCACCTGGTCGGTTTTAAGCGGTTCGGGTTCATTTTCCGGCCTGAACAATCCGTTAGCCCTGGTTTCAGACCTGGGCCCGGGAGCAAATATCCTGAGGTGGACCAGTGAAAACGAGGGTTGCACTACTACCGATGAAGTGGTTATTTACAACAACCTTCCGGCAGATGTTTATGCAGGCCTTGACCAGGAACTATGTGCCGACAGCACTGTACTTTATGCCAATCCGCCAAGTCTGGGTAAAGGTTATTGGTCGGTTTTACAGGGTTCGGCAGTATTTGACGATCCGCTTCAATACAATACCGCGGTCAGCCTGCTCCGCAACGGAATTAACAAACTGAAATGGACAGTTGCCACAACGGGTTGTTCAGTTACTGATACCGTGCAGATTTCCAATAATCTTCCTTCTGTTGCAGTTGCAGGCTCCGATTTTGCAGTTTGCAACAGTATGGGAACACTCAGTGCCAATACGCCTATGTACGGAACCGGTGAATGGTCGCTGATGAGCGGTTCGGGTAGCATTGCGGATCGGACATTGCCAAGAACCACAATCAGTGAGCTTGCCCTGGGTGAAAATATCGTAGTATGGACCATAACCAACAAGAATTGCAGCTCATCTGATGAATTGATGATCACCAACAATTCACCATCCATAGCCGAAGCCGGTGAAGATGCTGAGGTATGCGGAGAAACCGCAGTTCTGTACGCCAATTCTCCGGTTGTAGGTTACGGATACTGGCAGGTAATGAGTGGCAAGGGCGACTTTGCAGACTCGTTGAGCTTCAACACCACCATTGATGGCCTGAATTTCGGAGAAAACACACTGCGCTGGACAACGCAAAACGGGACGTGCCTTACAATTGATGAAATCACCGTTACCAATAACCTGGCTTATGTTTATGCCGGTGAGGACAAAGACACATATGAACCCCGGGTGATGCTGTCGGGTAACAACCCGGCAAGCGGGACAGGTGAATGGATCCTGGTTGCCGGAGCAGGGACTGTCGAAGTCCCATCCGGATTTACAACCCTTGTTACCTCACTGGGGGCAGGCATGAATACTTTCGAATGGACCATAACCAATGGCAGTTGCGTGGCACGTGACCAGGTTGTCATCAATTATAAAGTGATGCCTAAAGCCGGATTTGCCACAGATGCTACTGAAGGCTGTCCGGGAACAACTATTGAATTTTACAATACAACACAATACGGAACAACATACCGGTGGGATATGGGAGACGGCACCTTTACAACAGATGTAAACCCGATGCATACATACAATTATGCCGGTCAATACAAAGTAAACATGATTGCTTACGGACCTGACAACAGGAATGTGACGGTTGATACCCTGATCACCATCCACAGCAATCCTGTTGCCCGTTTCTACTTCAGACCCGACACTGCCTTTGTGAACAAGCCGGTAAGATGTTATGATGATGATTCCTATAATGCTTCAGTATATCATTGGGATTTTGGAGATAACCAGTATGCCTCAGAATCAAATCCACTGCATAATTACAGTTCCAGCGGCAGTTATACAATTACGCTGATCGTGACTTCTGAATTTGGCTGTACAGACACCATTTCACAGGAGATCTATGTGGCCGAGGACGGTTTGTTGGTCTTCCCGAATGCCTTCACACCCGATCCATCGGGACCTAGCGGAGGATTTTATGATGAAAATGACCGGACCAACAACGTATTCTTCCCCTATCACGAAAACATTGCAGAATATCACCTGGAAATATACAGCAGGTGGGGCGTTCTTCTTTTCGAAAGCGATGACATCAATATGGGATGGGATGGATATTATAAAGGACAATTGCTTGCCAAAGATGTCTATGTTTGGAAGGTTACCGGCAAATACGTGAGCGGCACTGATTTTATGCGTACCGGCACGGTTTTACTTGTCAGATAATGATTAACAAGCCAGATTATGAAAGGGATTAAATCATTGAAGTTTTTGTTAATGTTGTTAGTTCTGGCTGGCAACCGATACAGTGCGACAAAAATTTGCGCACAGGATCCGCAGTTATCACAGTTTTATTCTGCCCCACTGTATCTGGGTCCCTCATTTGCAGGCTCAGCAGGAGTTCCTCGCCTGGGAATGAATTTCCGATCGCAGTGGCTTCAACTGCCCCAATCCTTTTTAACCACTTCCTTTTTTGCAGACAAATACATTGAAAAGTACAAGCTAGGTGCCGGCCTTTCGGTCATGTATGATGATGCCGCAGGACTTATGAATTCTTTGTACCTGTCAACCCAGTATTCATACCGGTTCAGCATCAATCAGAAATGGCATTTGGTTCCCGGTATACAGGCACAATTCTTTTCAAAGAAAATTAACAGCAGCGCCCTTGTATTCTCTGACCAGATTGTTGACGGGCGCGTTTTACCCGGCGGGTCAATTGAAAGTATAGATAACGAAAAGTATCACCATTTTGACTTTGCTGTTTCCGGCCTGGTTTTCACTGACCGGGTATGGCTTGGCATCACGGGAAATCACCTGATGAAACTGAATCAGAACATACCTGCACAACAGGAATACGCTCCCTTTATGTTTTCGGCATACGGAGGTATCATGTTTGACATGCTGAGCCGTGCACACATTACCAAAACCGAAAAGAACGTCACCCTGGCATTTCACTACAAAACCCAGGAGAAAATTCATCAGCTTGATTTGGGATTATACCACACCAATGCCCCGTTCATAATTGGTATCTGGTACAGGGGAATACCACTGATCTCCAATACGGAATCAAAAGACGCCCTTACACTACTGGCAGGCTACCAGACAGGTTCACTCTCATTCGCATACAGCTACGATCTTACCATGTCGCGTTTAATTAATACAACAGGAGGATCTCACGAAATTTCCGTAAACTACAAATTCGAAAACCTCCAGTCCAAACGTAAGAAAATAAGGGCTATTCCCTGCCCTCATTTTTAAAGGTCAACTTTACCACTTGTTCCTTTACATTCCAGCCTGAAACAGTGAGTTCCATATCTCCGGGCAACCGGCGGCCGGGCAGCAGGCATTCCACGACTTCAGACTCACCAGGCAGCAGGCTTACGTAGTTGTCATCCCAGAATGCAGGCCTGATGGTTTCTTCATTGTTGTTTCGCAAGGTCAGGCAAGTAAAAAAGGCAACCCTGTTTGATTTGTTGGTAAGGTTTACCCGAACCAGGTTTTCAGACTCGTCTCCGCTTTCAAATTCGGCATTAACTTCAATTTCAACCGGTGGCAGATAGTTGAGCGATTTCAAATCGGCACTGTACTTAACCGGTGTATAAAACCAGTTTGTCTTTTCCCAATCAAATACATCCTGCTTACCGGGCAACCAGTAGAAGTTTTCAGCTATCTCGCTGTTGTTGTCATCCAGCAGTGTAAGTTTAAGAAATGCCGTACTGAAAATTGCAGGCAGCTCAAAAAGTTTTGCTGATTGATTCTCCTCAATCTTAATAACCTGTTCATCAGAAAGCAATTCATTACCCTGCAGGTCAAACATCCTGATCCTTGCCCGTACATTATCATATCGTTGGAGCATGCTGTTAGCAGTATAAACCGCATGGTTGCCGTAGTTATATATCAGCTGTAACGGTTCATTTGCTTTTTTTACAGCATAATATGCCGGAGTTGGCAACAGATAATAATCATACAGCTGCCAGTAAAACGAAGGCCATGCCGAATTCAGCATCCACTGGATGATTCCGGTAGTATTCGGCCGGTTTGTCCTGAAAGCTTCAAACATGCCTTTGATGGCTTCATAGCTTTGCACATTGGCCTTCATCAGGTAATTATCCAGATTATTCGCCCGCCCATAGCGTTTACCCATCGTCTCATTGAAAATCTTCAGATTCTGGAAGCTTTCGGAAGGATTGCAATGGGTATTCCAGCTTTCATTGACGGGCCATAACTTCTCTTCCGGGATCATCTTTTTGATCGACTCCAGAACCGGCAGTTGGGGTCCCGGCCCTGTTTCCGTATTGAAACCGAAAGCGCCGCCGTTAACAGAATCGGTATACCAGTATGAAGGGCCAACATAATTGTAAGGTCCGTTCATTTTAACACCAGTGGGCCCGCTGATTACACTGTTGCGCTTGCTGGCTGCTGAAAGAAAAGGCCGGTTATCAATCGCCGCCATCATATTTATATAACGTTTTTCAAGAGCCGGCCTGGGCAGTTTGTCGCTCCCCAGCATCCACACAATTATGGCCGGATGATTTTGCAGGTAACGGATTTGGTGTTCGAGTGATTCGACCATAAGATCCATATCTTCCTTCGTTTGAATTCCCCCAAAATCATCACACGGCTTGCCCAGGTAATTTTCCCATTCCCATTGACAACTCCAGCCGATCATGGCCATAATTCCATACCTGTCGCACAAATCATAGATATTCTGGCTGGTACCCCAGATATTTTCAAACCTGATTGTGTTGAGATTCATATGCTGAACATACCTGACCTGTATTTCATCGCGCTTTTTTGTATCTCTCAGAAAAATATCATCAGTCCAGCCTGCGCCCTGAATCAGCACCTCTTTCCCGTTAAGCTTAAATCCCCTGTGACCTTCACTGTTCATATAGGTTTCTACCTCCCTGATACCATAAACTATAAGCTGTTCATCACTGACTGAATTATTGGTCACGTATTTCAGTGAAAGATTATAAAGATTCGGTGTCCCCATATTGTTGCACCACCATAGCCTGGGATGCATAATGCGCAAATCACTGATCTCATCTGAATTAATTACCACCTGTTTTTGTTCTCCGGCTTTGAGATGAACAGGAATGCTGAATTCAAAATCCTCACTTTTGCCAATAAGTTTGCCACTTACAGCACGAAGGGAATAATTGATCACGTTGGTTTTAATAGTAAGTCTTGCTTCATCGAGTGTTTCGGTATTTACATCCGACTGAACAACTGTATTTTTCAATGCCACATCTCCGGTAATTTTCAGGTACACTTCGCGCCAAATGCCCATATTATCATCGGGGGGAGGAAGATTCCAGTCAACAAACCCGTGTCCGAAATCTCCCGGTTGTTGTTTGAAGACCTCTACAGCCAGTATATTTGAAGAATCCCGAATCAATCCGGTAATATTGAATTCAAACCTTCTGAAGGTTCCGTAAACACTATCCCGGGATGCGACCAGGACACCATTTAGCCAGATGTTTGCATAATAACTGATGCCATCAAAATTGAGCATTACCTGCTGTTCCTCCTGTACCTTTGGAATCCGAAACTCGGTACGATACCACCACGAGTCCTCAAACTGTTCTTTATTGACACGTTTCAAACTATCATCCAGGAACAAATCCTGATACAATCCGTTACCGGTAAGCACGCCCATTATGGTGGAAGGAACCTGTGCGGGATACCATAATGAGGTATCAATGACAGTTCCCGAAATAAAAGAACCGGGAAGATTGATCAGTTCTTTGGATCGTTGTACCCTCCAGTTATCCTTCAGCAGAATTTTTTCGTTCATCACATCGGTTGATTTGGAACAGGACATCATAGCTGACACAATAAACAGAGCAGGAATCAGTGTAATCGGGTTGAAATTTCTCATTAATCAGGTATCAAAAAAGGTTATTGCGATTATCAATTTGTAAAACTAATTCATTATGCTTTTCCAGCAATGTTAAGGGGTGTGAATATTTTTCACAGGGTTATACAATCTGAGATCAATAAATAATGAGCCCTCCAGGATAACTTTCCTTCCTGAATAGCGTTATTTGTATTGCCTCGCTTGTTAATTGCAGGTTGAAAGTTTCTGATTATTGTTGTAATTTCACTTAATAAATTAAATATTCTGTTTATGAAAAAAGCATTCAAAATCTTCGGTATTGTAATACTGGTATTGCTGCTGTTGATTGTTGCAACACCCATTTTGTTTAAAGGGAAAATAATAAAAATTGCCAAGGAACAGATGAATAACAACCTGAATGTCAGGGCCGATTTTGAGAAATTATCCCTTTCCCTGTTTCGTTCATTTCCAAATGTTTCAGTAGGCCTTCAGAATTTTTACATTGCCGGAATTGATGCTTTTGAAGGAGACACCCTTTTCAGTGTTCGATCAGTGGATGTGGTTGTTGACCTTGTCAGCGCCATCAAAATGGAAAATATCAAGATCAGGAAAATTGCTGTTGATTACCCCAGGGTGCATGCCTGGGTTTTACCTGACGGAAAAGTAAACTGGGATATTGCCAAGGATACCGGTGAAACAGAAGCAGAAGATACCACTTCGGGCGAACTGGATATGAATATTGAACTGAAACGCTTTGAGATCAACCATGCACTGATCCGGTATGATGATGACAGCAGCAAAATAAATGCAAGCCTTGATGACTTTAATTTCCTGCTGACAGGCGATTTGTCAAAAGACTTTACCACGCTTTCTGTCAATTCCAATACCCGGCTTGTGAATGTTTTATATGGAGGCATACGGTATTTGAAGGATGCGGCATTGACTTTACAGGCAGGTGTGGATGCTGATCTTAAGAATTCGAAATATACGCTGAAAGAAAATTCGGTGGCACTGAACGATGTTGTCCTTCGTTTTGATGGTGATGTCGCCATGCCCAATGAAGAGGACATTGTGATCAATTTGAAATATGGTTTGGACAAAGCCGATTTCAAATCGCTGCTCTCATTGATACCTGCCATATACATGAAGGATTTCCAGGATGTGAAGGCATCAGGCAAATTGAAACTTGATGGCAGTGTGAACGGCACTTACAACGAAAAGGTTATGCCTAATGTGGCATTGGCTTTACTAGTTGAAAACGGGATGTTCAAATATCCTGACCTGCCTAAATCTGCCGGGAATATTGGAATCGATGTCAACCTGTTCTTCGACGGCGTTCAAAACGACAATACCACAGTGGATATAAATAAATTCCATGTCGACCTGGGAGGAAATCCGGTAGATATGACCCTCAACATCAAGACACCCATGAGTGATATGCACCTGAATGGCAATGTTAATATGAATCTGGATCTTGCCACCGTCAACGATGTAGTTCCTCTCGACAGCACGGTGCTGAAAGGCAAGATAGAAGCAGCACTCGATTTCATGGGATATCTGTCCTATATTGAAAAAGAAGAATATGAAAAATTCAAAGCTGACGGAACACTTCAAATCAAAGACTTCACCTACAGCAGTCCCGACCTGCCCCAGGATGTCAGCATTGCACAAACCGCTTTGGCATTTTCACCAAAATATGTTGAAGTGAAAAGTTTTGATGCCATTATGGGCAAAAGTGACCTGCATCTCTCAGGCAGGTTGGAAAACTTCATACCCTACGTATTTAAGGACGAAACCATCCGGGGCAATTTCATATTCACATCAGGTGTGCTTGACCTGAACGAGTTTATGTCAGAAAGTACGGAAGCAACAACTGAAGAAAATGATACCGTTCCGCTTTCGGTGGTAGAAGTGCCGGGGAACATCGATTTCAAGCTTGTATCAAGGATTGACAAACTCTTTTACGATAAGCTGGCCATTGAGAACACCATCGGAACCATTCTGGTAAAAGACAGCAGGGTGATCCTGGATGGTGTGAGTATGAATTTGCTTGAGGGCTCGATGAAATTATCGGGTGAATACAATACAAAAGATATCAGAAATCCAATGATCGATCTTGATTTCAATGCTACTTCCATCGATATTCCTGCTGCAGTAGCTTCGCTGAGCACACTCGAGAAATTTGCCCCCATTGCCGCCAAGGCAATCGGAAAAGTTTCACTGGGTATGAAATACACCAGTCTGCTCGATCAAAACATGATGCCTCTGATGAATTCGATTGTTGGAAAAGGTGACCTGGCTTCCGATCTGATCGGTATAAAAAGCTCATCGACCTTTAATAAAATTGGCAACGCTTTGAACACAAAGGCATTTGACAATATGACCTTCAAAAAGCTGGGAATAGGTTTTGACATTCGCGATGGCAAGCTCATTGTGAATCCTTTCGAAACGAAGATGGGGAATGCGAGCCTGCTCATCGGAGGTGACCAGGGTTTGGACCAAAACATGAATTACACCATTGGCATCAACATACCACGCTCGGAACTTGGTGCTGCAGCAAACGGACCTGTTGACAACCTGATGAGCAAAGCCAGCGGAGCTGGTTTGAAAATAGATCCGCTGGAAAACCTGAACATCAAAGTGAAAGTTGGCGGCACATTCAAAGATCCAAAAATCGGCCTGGATTTGAAGGAAAACAGCGCCAATGCCAAAGAGGCCATTAAAGAAGAGGTCAAGCAGGCTGTTCAGGAGCAAATAGATCTGAAAAAAGAAGAAGCACGAGCAGCAGCCCAGGCTGAGGTTGATAAAATCATGGCAGAAGCGCAGAAAGAAGCCGACCTGGTAAAACAAAAAGCTGCCGATGCAGCCGATGTAGTGAGAAAAGAAGCCAATGCAAATGCCGACAAGCTGGTTGCCAAAGCCAAAGATCCTATTTCCAAGAAGCTGGCTGAAGAGGCTGCTAAAAAGGTACGTCAGGAAGGTGAAACTTCAGCGCAAAAAATAACCAAAGAAGCAGACGCCAAAGCTGAAGCCATTATGAATGCAGCGAAAGAAAAAGGAGACAAGCTCTTAAATCAATGAACAATGAGCAATGAACAATAGAAAAAGACAAAAAAAACCCCGCCGATGGCGGGGTTTTTTTATTCCGCTTTAACGGAAGTTTCTTCTGTTACCAGTTTCATTCTCTTTTCCTGAATCCGGGCTTTTTTACCAGTCAGGCCTCTCAGGTAGTATATCTTGGCCCTGCGAACACGGCCATGCTTGTTCAGTTCAATTTTATCAATAAAAGGCGAGAAAATCGGGAAAATTCTTTCAACACCAATATTTCCTGACATTTTGCGAACAGTAAAGGTGGCTGATGCTCCTGCACCACGACGCTGCAGCACAACACCACGATACTGCTGAATTCTTTCCTTATTACCTTCCACAATCTTATAATGAACCGTAACGGTATCCCCAGCTTTGAATTCAGGATACTCTTTTTTCGCGGTGAATTGATTCTCAGCAACTTTAATTAAATCCATGATGCACTAATTTATATCGTTCGTCTTTCAAAATTCAGGTCGCAATATTACAAATATTTTTTCATAAAAAAGAGACCTGTACAAGGATTTTTTAATTTATCAATGCAATTATGAACAATGCCTGTTAATACCAGTACCTGATCTTACCTCTTCATGCCCTCAGAAAGCAAACTCGTCGGTTGATTCTATATCCAACTCCTCAATATGGGGAGCTTTGGCAACCTGGTGAACTTCGTTCCCATCTATATAAATGGCAGTATGGGGCTTAACCGGACAGGCAAATTCGCACGCTCCGCAGCCAATGCAAATTTCTGTATTGGTTTCGGGGATAGTCAATCCTTCCTTATAGGGCACCATTCTGACTGCCTGGGTGGGACAATGTTCAGAGCAGGAACCACATGCCGTATTGTCGGTATAAACAATACATTTCTCAATGATGAATTTAACCTGACCTGTCTGTTCCAGTTTCTTTTCCTCTACAGTAAGGGGTAGTATGGCTCCGGTTGGACAAACCTCACCACATTTGGTGCATTCGAAATTGCAGTATTCCACTCCGTAATCCATATGGGGCTGCGACATGCCCATGAATCCGTATTCAAGCAAAGATGGTTGCAGAACGCTGGTAGGACAAACCGAAACGCAAAGATGGCAGGCTGTACAGCGGTCGGTAAAATGCTTCAGACTTACCGAGCCGGGAGGTGACACCGGGTTGTTCTTTTTATTTGGTATTTTTCCTGCCGGCCGGTCATTTCCCTCCTGTGCCAGCATGGTGGCCGAAATTCCGGTAAGTCCCACTCCATAAGCAACCGTTTTAGCAATAAAATTACGCCTGGGTTCATCCGTATTGATTGTTGTCTTTTTCGCATTGGAAGAGGCCGGTACATATTTAATGCTGCTTTCAGGACAAACAGAAATACAGTTGTAACAAGCCACGCAACGTGAATTGTCAACTTCCAGTGTTTTTATGTTAATGCACTGCGACTTACAGGCGAAGGAGCATTTGCCACATTTGGTGCAGGTGGAGGCGTCCATGGTGATCCTGAAAAAAGAGAACCGGGAAAGGAATCCAAGTACTGTTCCAACAGGACAAACGGTATTGCAGTAGAGTCTTCCGTATTTCACCGCCAGCCAACCTATAAGAATTACAGAAATAACAGGTATCAGCACCGCGTGCCATGTGATGAGCCGGAGGTTAAACCGGTAAAGGAAGTAGAGGTCAAATTTCTCAAAAAAAACGGCAAGCAGGTTGTTGATAACCAGCACGCCGGGTCGTATGATGTCCGAGAAAATCCTTCCGAAACTGCTGTATGGATCGAGCAGATTCAGAACCCACATACTGCCAGACAACAAAAAGATCACAGTAAGGGCGAGAAAAGGATACCGTAGGTAATTCAGCGCCTTATTAAACTTAAACCTTTTGATGATTCCCAATTTCTTTGAAAACCAGGTCAGCACATCCTGAAAAATACCCAACGGACATATTGCTGAGCAATACACACGTCCAAAGAGCGCAGTAAGGATAAGGACGACAATAAAACCGGCCGATACCAGTGCAGGAATGGTAATGAACTTAATTACCGAAGGGACAAACTGCAGGAACAAGATCCGGTCGGCCCAAACTGTAGGTATCAGTTCCCTGAAGTCAACAAAAAGAGCCGCAACAGCAACCAGAAAAATAACAGCAAGAACAACCCGGAAGGACTTGAGATGCTTTTGTTTCATGCCCCCATGGTTATCCTGTTAATCTTCATGGCATCGATGTTGGAGCTGCCGGCACCCAGCTGTTCAGCCAGGCCGATGTGTTTCACCTGTTTCGGATCAATGCCGAACACTTTGGCGGCTGCAGTGTCTATGGCAACCATATCTTTTCCGATCATCTGGTATTTCAGGGTGGCTACGTCAGCAACCGAAACACCGCGCGGTCCGTTCCGTTTCAATACCCGGTAGGCATCAACCACATTCAGGTCGGGTTTACGGTAAGCCGCAAAATCGGCAATACACTGGTGCAGGTCGTTGCTGTGCCAGTATTCACGATCCCACACAACACCCATCATATTCTTCATGGCCACCGACAGGGTAGATCCGCCATGATTCTTTAATATCGGCACATTGATGAAAACATCGGATTCGAGTATCAGCTCATGCACTTTGGCATTTTTCAGCTTCTTGCTTTTCGGAAGGGTTACACCCTGGTAATAGCTGGCGCTTTTGCCGGAGACCATGGTACCGCCTGCTTTCTTTACTGCATCCTCAATACCGCTCATTTTATAGCACCTGGTGGCTTCGGCACAGGTATTGTCGAAGACATAAACTGACTTGGCACCGGCTCGTTTGCAATGTTCAATAATGCGTGCAACAAGATCGGGATTTGTATTTGCGGCCCGCTCCGGAGCTGAATCCCATCCGATGTTTGGTTTGATCACCACTGTCTGGTTAGGTTTCACAAATTGCTTCATGCCACCCAGAGAGGCAATTCCCTTATCAAACATTTCGGCAGCTTCGCCTCCCTTAATGGCAACCATATCATAGGGCAGTTGCATGGCTCGGGTTTCGGCAGCCACAAGATCACTGAACCGACCCATGGAAAGTGCAGCTCCTGAAAGAACCCCAAATCCTACTGATTTTCTGATAAAATCTCTTCTTTTCATACGCTAATGATTATTTCTTATTGTACCCTTTAACAGTAAAATCCATGCCAAAATTATCTATTTTGTCACATATTTGCTGTGAACAGCAGTGTATTTGAACTCAATCTAAATAATCGTATAATACAGATCTCATGAAACTTACAGTAGTCTCTGAAAATTTTCGAAAAAGCATACTACCAGAATTAACATCAATTTAACTTTTTAGATCACCGTATTTACAAATGATTAACAGCTTCTTAACGAATGAAAGCAATTGAATGGCGGCTTAAGAATAAAATTATTAATAATTTCACCAGCTATTTAACCGATTCTCATGAAGATTCTTTATTACGACTGTTTTGCCGGAATTTCAGGTGACATGAACCTGGGTGCATTGATTGATCTGGGTGTTGACTTGGATTATCTGAAAAAAGAATTGGAAAAGCTTCCTGTTCACGGTTACGAAATCAGAGCCGGGAAAGATATGCGGAAAGGCATTTCTGGCACCCGGCTGGAAGTGATTATTGACAGTGAGCACCTGGTGAAACATCATGATGGCCACCATCACGGAAGCGATCACCACCACCATTGCCACAGTTCATACAAGGATATCCGCAGGATGATAGAAACCTCGGAACTCAGCAGCAAGGTGAAAGATATGAGTCTGGACATATTCTGCAAAGTAGCTGAAGCCGAAGCCAAAATACACAACAAAGAACTTGATGATGTCCATTTTCACGAAGTGGGTGCTGTCGATTCCATTGTTGACATTGTGGGTGCCGCCATTTGCTTGGATTATCTGGCACCTGATAAAATTCAGTGTTCAACGGTCGAGTTGGGAGGAGGCATGGTACACTGTGCCCATGGAATGTACCCTGTGCCGGCACCAGCCACTGCAGAGATATTGAAAAGCATGCCGGTACGCAAAGGCACTGTGGATTATGAAGCTACTACCCCCACCGGCGCTGCTGTTTTGGCTGCGCTGGTCAATGAATTTACCGACAAGGCCAGCTTCAGGATTCTGAAAACAGGCTATGGTATTGGATTTAAAGATGGAAGTATACCCAACGTGTTGCGCGTTCATCTGTGTGAAACTACCGGCGATGATGAAACTACCACAATACCGTCATTGATTGTTGAATGCAATATTGATGATATGAATCCGGAGTTTTATGACTGCATCATCGATTCACTTTTTTCAGCAGGCGCCAAAGATGTGTTCATAACACCGATCATCATGAAGAAGTCCAGGCCTGCAGTCAAGCTTTCTGCTCTCTGCAACACCGAAGATGAATCACGTGTAAAAGAAGTGCTCTTCAGAGAAACCTCTACCATTGGCGTTCGCAGGTATGTTATAGACAAAACTATGCTCGACCGTAAAATCGAACAAATTAGTACCCGGTTTGGGGAAGTCAGGATAAAATCAGCTTTTTATCAGGGAGTATGTATCAAGTCGAAGCCTGAATACGACGATTGCATTAAAATAGCACGTTCACAGCAAATACCCATCAGCAAGGTATACCACGAAGTCGAAAAAGTGCTTTCCAAAAGACGCGAAACGCATGATCAATCCTGAAAAATACGACATGCTGCTTCAGTGGCTCAGTCGGCTTGAAAATGCGGCCATAGCCTTTTCGGGTGGTGTTGACAGCACCTTTCTGCTGGCAACAGCTCATAAAATACTTGGTAACAGGGCAATCGCCTTTACTGTAAAAACACCCTACATACCCGATTGGGAAGTTGAAGAAGCGGTAGCCTTTTGTCGCGGGAGAAGCATCAATCACCGCATTATTCGGGCTGAAATGCTCCCGGAAATAGCCAACAACCCTGAGAACAGGTGCTATTTGTGCAAGAAATACATCTTTTCTGTTCTTAAAGAAGAAGCCCGAAAAGAGGGTTATACCAGCCTGCTCGATGGTACCAATTATGATGACACAGGCATTTACCGGCCGGGGTTGGCTGCATTGAAAGAACTGGACATCAGCAGTCCCTTATTGGAAAATGGAATTACCAAAGCCGAGGTGCGTCATTTTTCCGCGGAACTCGGACTTCCTACGGCCGATAAGCCTTCGTATGCGTGCCTCCTGACGCGGCTCCCATACGAGTATGCAGTTAAAAATGACGAACTCAGGAGAATTGAAAAAGCCGAACGGTATCTTACATCCATTGGCTTTGCCGGTGCGCGTGTTCGCAACCACCAAAACATGGCACGTATTGAAGTCGACAAGAAAAGAATGGCCGAATTGCTGAACCCCGAAATAGCCGATCAGGTGGTTGTGAGTTTCCATGATCTGGGTTATGAGTTCATCACCTTGGATATTGAAGGATTCAGAAGTGGAAGCTTTGACAGGGACAAAAACAAGCCTCATCATGAACAGTGAACATTTAAGTAAACTACTTACAGAAGTTAAGGATGGAAAACTCGATGTTTCCGAAGCACTTAAGCAACTGCGCGAATTGGCATCCAGGGAACTGGGCTATGCCACCATTGACAACCACAGGGAACTGCGTACCGGATATCCTGAAGTGATCTTCGGGCAGGGCAAAACACCTGACCAGGTGGCAGGAATCATCCGCTATATGCTCACTCAGGATAACAACATACTGGCCACACGGGTTACCGGCGAGATGTATGAAAAGGTTCGCGAATTCTGTCCCGAAGCAGTTTTCAATGAAATGGCACGAACCATTTCCATCCGAAGGAAACAGATTCCGCCGCCACCTACCTTCATTGCCGTAATTACTGCCGGCACTTCGGATCTTCCTGTTGCCGAAGAAGCTGCTGTTACTGCTGAAATTTTCGGCAACCGGGTTGAGCGAATTATCGATGTCGGGGTAGCCGGCATACACAGGCTTTACAACAAGATCGACCTGATCCGGCAGGCCAGGGTAAACGTGGTGGTTGCGGGCATGGAAGGTGCCCTGCCAAGTGTGGTAGGCGGTATGGTGGATAAACCGGTAATTGCCGTACCCACCAGCGTGGGTTATGGTGCCAATTTCGGGGGACTCTCCGCGCTGCTGGGTATGTTAACCAGTTGCGCCAGCGGAACCAGCGTGGTAAATATCGACAACGGATTTGGCGCGGGTTTTCTGGCGAGTATGATAAACAGGCTGTAGGCTGTTAAATATTCAACATTCGGTGTTCGGTGCTTGCCTGCCGAAAGGAAGGTTCGGTGTTTAAATGACAACACCAAAAGGACAAAAAAGATAAAAAGGACCATAACGACCCAAAGATCATTTGACTTGAAATACTGACGATTAATTTTATCGTTTACAGTATTTTTTCAAATTATCAAATTATCAAATTATCAAATTTTCAAATTATCAAATTTTCAAATTATCAAATTTTCAAATGGCCCTCCTCCTCTCCACCGCTTACCTCCCTCCTGTTCAGTACCTTTCCAAATTGCTAAGCGGAAACGATATTTTCATTGAAAAGCATGAACATTACCAGAAGCAGTCCTACCGCAACCGTTGTTATATATATGGAGCCAATGGCAGGCAATGCCTTGTTATCCCTGTAAAGAAACTGCATGGTGATAAAATGCCCATTGCTGAAGTTGAAATAGATTATGTCACAAACTGGCAAAAAATTCATCTGAAATCCATTGAATCGGCGTACCGGCTTTCAGCCTTTTATGAATACTATGCAGATGACTTCAACAATTTTTACCTACGAAAAACCCGGTTTTTATTTGACTGGAATATGGAGCTGCTTACCTTTCTGATAAAAGCCTTCAGCATTCCGTACATGCCACAGCCTACAACTACCTTTGAGAAAAATGCGGAATACGATGCGGATTTCAGGAACAGCATTCATCCCAAGGAAAGGCTGAACAGGCCCGATCCCGGTTTTAAGCCCATCCCTTATCAGCAGGTTTTCAGCGAACGATATGGATTTATTCCCAACCTGAGTACCATTGATCTGCTTTTTAATGAAGGACCGAGAGCCAGAGAGGTGTTGCTGGGAAGCAGCTATTAGCCATTAGCTATTAGCCATTGGCCGCTGGTTCGTAGCTCGTAGCTCGTGGCTCACAGCTCGCAGCTCTTGGCTCTAATTTAGTCAAATGTCATATTGGCATACTTACAATCCATAACCTGTCACATTGTCTGCTATTATACAATGGCATAATAATTGAAAAATATCCTTCAACAAACCATTTTAAAAAACCATTAAAATATAACAATATGGCATACATCCGATTCTACAGTCCGTTCTATTCCGCTAACCGGAATGAGAACTCCAGTGAAGCTTACAATCAGCTCATGCAGCATTTCAACAACGAAAACTTTTGTGGTTGCTACAGTCAACATGCTCCGGCCGCCAATATTTCCGAAACCGGCCAGGAATACCTGATTGAAATGGCAATGCCCGGAGTTGACAAGAAAGACATCGAAATCAAGCATGAGAACGGGTATTTACACATCAGTGTAAACAAGCAGGATGAACAAAACAGTGACAACAAATATAACCTGAAGGAGTTTGATTATTCGGGAGCCGTCCGCGTTTTCAAAACAGGCAGCAAGGTGGATTCAGAAAAGATTTCTGCCAGGTATGAAAACGGAATTCTGTACTTAAGTCTTGCTAAGAAAGAGGCTTATGTTAAGAAGCCTGTGCAGTCAATAGTTATAGAATAACATATCATCAGTCCCGGTATTTCAATTGATGAATGCCGGGGCTTTATTCTATTTAAGCTGCTATTCAACCGCAATGATTTTATCAGAAGCGGTCTTATCAAGAAAGCCAATTTCCCTGAATCCATATTGTGCAGCAATCCGATCGAATTCCTTTTCATTTTCTTCCACTGCCACCAGCAGTCCTCCGCTTGTTTGTGGGTCAGCCAGCACCATTTTTTGAAATTCGTCCAATTCACCAATCTTAGTGCCGTAACTTTTCCAGTTGCGATAAGTTCCGCCCGGTATGCAGTTTTTCTCAAGGTAATCCTTCAGGTTACCGAGTTTGGGAATACTGTTGAATTGAATGCGGGCAGTTAATCCGCTTCCCTCGCACATTTCAAGCAGGTGACCCAGCAAGCCGAAACCGGTAACATCGGTCATGGCCTTCACGCAATCTAGTTTTCCAAGTTCACTTCCGGCGTCATTGAGACGCGTCATCCAATTTACCGAGGTCAGGTAGTCATCATGACTCAGGAAGTTCTTCTTTGAAGCTGTGCTGTATATACCGATCCCCAGTGGTTTTGAAAGAAAAAGGCGGCATCCCTTCGTAGCTGTATTGTTCTGCCTGATGTGCTTCGTTCTTACAATGCCGGTAACCGACAATCCGAAAACCGGATCGGAAATGTCGATACTGTGACCACCTGCCAGGGGTATTCCGGCAGTCTGGCAAAGGTCGGCGGCCCCTTCAATTACCCTTCCGGCGATAACAGCCGGAAGTTTAGCCAACGGCCAGCCCAGTATGGAAATAGCCATCAGCGGCCTGCCTCCCATGGCATAAATATCGCTTATGGCGTTTGCTGCAGCAATTCTGCCAAAATCCCAAGGGTCGTCCACAATGGGTGTGAAAAAATCAGTAGTACTGATCACTGCCTCACCACTTCCCAGATCATACACGGCAGCATCATCGCGCGAACTGCAGCCAACCAGTAACGATTTGAATTGCGAATTATCCGGTACTTTTGTGATGATTTGTGAAAGATCAGCCGGTGAAATTTTGCAGCCGCAGCCGGCACCCGGACTGAATTGCGTAAGTCGTATTTCAGCAGAATTCATTTTCCTATATTGTTCATTGTTCATTGTTAATTGTTAATTGTTAATTGAAATAACCCTTTCCGCAATCTGCCGGACGCTTTCCTGCTCAACTTTTACATTCGTGACTGTTCTTCGTTGATGCATTTCCATTGTTCGTGCATACATCCTGTCATAATACTTCAAAACAATCTCAACTGCAGCCGTCATATTACCGTTTTGAATGTGTTCAACAGCCCTGGATGCGTTTTCCAATCCCAGTCGTCGCTCAATCCGTTTCACACCATCAACCAGGAGCTGCCGGTCTCCCTGCGTGTAAGTATTGACAAGTTGTAAAACGCGCCGTTCGAAAGGAACGCAGAGATTAATCAGGGGTGCAGTCAACATCTGTTCAAAAAATGGTTTGGGTATGAAAATCCGGCCAATCGAGATGCTTTCATCTTCAACATACACTGGTTTTGATGGCTCCAGCTCCAACAACCGGGCAAACAAATCATTCTCAAATTGCTCCGTGGTGGGTTGGGCAGACATAGCAATACTTCCGAAAACCGAACCCTTGTGCCGGGCAAGACGCTCAAGATGGATAATTTGAACACCCTCAGATTCTAAATACTCAAGTACTTCTGTTTTACCGGAGCCAGTCATTCCTCCAATAACGATAAGTTTCAGGGGAACAGAAAAAAAGTTTCTGGCATAGGTGCGATAGCTTTTGTATCCGCCAGTCAATGTATGAGTTTTTACCCCTGTTGTGTTAAACAACCAGGCCATACTGTTGCTCCGCATCCCACCCCTCCAGCAATGCATCAGGGCTTCGCGGCGGGGAGCGATACGTAATGCAGTTTCGGCATATTCTTTCAACCTCGGACCGATGATTTCCAGTCCCTTCATCATGGCATCAGCGGATCCCCTGTTGACATAAAGCGTACCAACAGCAGACCTTTCCTCGTTGCTAAACAGCGGAAGATTGATGGCTCCCGGAATATGACCATGTTCAAATTCGCCGGGAGAGCGTACATCGATTACCGGAAATTCCCTGCTTCTGGATAAAAAGTCTTCAATATTCAGCTGGCTTTCACTCATGCTGCCTACCCCGGATTCAAGTCCGGTCTACCTGATTGGGTATGCTCCGATATAAGGTTTGTATTTCGCTGGCAATCCCAACAATTGCTGAACTTCAGCAGGTATAGCGGTTGCAGCATTCGCTCCCGGGAATGCCTTGTTCAGCTCGTAATTGCCCAATTCAAATGATTTGAATACAGGTATATTGAAGCCTTTAAACACCTTGCTGTTGGCTGACGATCCTTCGAATAATCCTTTTAATTCATCCAGGGTTACTATGTTGTTAACACATTCCGAATTGGAAGCAGGCATATGGCTCATGAGCGTATCATACCCGCTGTTGATGTTTTCAACAAATACGTTATAATCAAACTGCTGCAGGGGCGTTTTATTCAGTTTCTCACACAGGTCTTTGTGCTGATAAACCACTATGAGTGGTTTCACGAAATTCACATCTCCTACCATCAGGTTGTTGACTAAAACATGTCCGAAGCGCTCATCCACATCCGGGCCCGTACTGGGGTGCCAACCGAAATGGTCTCCCTGGGCACTTCGCATATCACGGCCAATACATACTGTACTGTTCACAAAAGTATTCTGAAAAATCTTCACATTGGAACTGTTCAGGGCAAAAACACCCTGGTCACAATTCTCAAAAACATTCCCGGCCACTGTGGCACCCTTGGAGATTTCAAAAAAGAACCCGTTGTAGTTCGGCCACATTTTGTTTGGATCTCCGAATTTTCCTTTGTTGGTACCCACATTAACAACCCAATTGTTAATGAAACGTCCGTCAACATTCCCGACATCATACCAGATTCCGTTGGATATGGGAAGATCATATACTAGATTGTCCTTGCAGGTGATCCGGTGAGTCTGATTGAAAATCTTCACTGCTGCCGGATAATATCCGTTGATGTCTTCAATATTGTTCTGTGAAAACATATTCTTTTCCAGCAGGCAGTCAGATGAAGAAAGCAGGTAAACACCTTCGGTAGTAGTATGGTGAACGCTGCAGTTGCGCAATACGGTATTATCACCGCGAAGATAGGCTCCTACCCTGCCGCAATACGAAAAGGTGCAGTGTTCAATGACACTTCCGACAACATCCTTACCAAAAGTTGCAGGATCAGCCAGGGCCTGAGGTTCAAAACCGTCAATTTCAAAAGCACAATAAGCATATTGGGTAAGCGTGATACCCCGCATGATAACACCCTTGTGATCATTTTTCTTACCGTTCACATCCTTCACAACCCTGCGTAAACCGTGGTTAAATGCAGTAATTTCCACCAAATGGTTCTCAGGATTCAACCCCAAATAAACTGAACCGGTTTTGTAATCAATATAAAACGAGTTCTCATCTACTTCACCTTCCCAGGCTGCCGAACTGAGCAATTTGCCATCAACAAAAACCATGTCGTTGTTGAACAAGTGCAAAGGTGTATTCCAGCCATACCAGTCGCGGGTCCACCAGTCATCAGGGTAAGCCTGGAATAATTTCTTCCATGTGGTTTTCCACTTGCCACCCCCAATCCTTCTCCATTCCTTTGCTTCGAATGTACCTTTCAAAACCGGCTGTTCATCAGCATAAGGCTGAATGGTAATTCCCTGGTTAAACTCCAGATCGCCGGTGCGGTAGGTGCCTCCGCGAAGTATGATCGCGTCTCCGCTTTCAGCTTTGGCTATTGCCTGTTCAATTGAAGTTGGCTGCAACAATTGAATGCCCGTTGATTCGGCTTTACCATCAGGGGCTACAAAATATACCTTTCCGGTCACTTTAGGCAATTCATATTTTTGCCGGATGGGGCCATAAGGTCCACCGGAAGGTTGACCGACAACATTCAGCAATAATGAGATATAAAAGAATAATGTAATAAAACAACGTTTCATACATATTCTGGTTTGTTTGTTCTCGCTGTTTATCATATTGAAGTGGTTTGATATCAATTTGCCTGATAAAACTAAGAAAAAATGCGAACTGAAATAACACCTGTCATATTATTCATTCAGACAAAGCTGTTAAAATGATGTTAAACTATTCCCATCCGTTTTGTATGCCATGCCGGGCAATATAGCCTATGGCTTCAATTTCATATATCTTGCCGTTCCTGATTTTGAAAACATGGGCTGCAGGAAGATCGAACGGTCCGTAATTGTTTGGCCTTTCAGTGACACCCGGAACGCCCGATATTTTCATTATTTTGGGCTCTCCGTCATGCACAAAGATGGAAAAAGCAAAAACCAGTCCCATTTCCTCATCGGCAGCAATCAGGCGCCTTCGGTTAATGTCGGTAATATAACTCATCACGCCGGTACTGAGCTGGTCACAACACGACATTTTGCGGAAAACCGAGAAATCATCCTTGGCAGCCTCTTCCGGTGTCTGGGTCTGATCATTGGCAGAGATACCTCCATTCTCGCGCCGCTGGCACTCATCAGCAAAAGGAGCAACTTTTCCGTTATCCTGCACAATGGCTTCATAATACAGGTTGGCAATTCTGAACATCTCGTCGCGCGAAATCCGTTCTTCAGGTTTTACGGGTTCAATCAACCCGGGTCTGACAGCTGCCATGTTCGGATTTAATGGTTGATTTCCCGAATGCACTACCAGATGATCAATTTCAGTTATTCTGCCATCAGCCAGTTTGAGTCTTACACTGGCAATTGTCGGCTTTCCGTTTTCTCCAATAACACCCAGGAATCCCACCTGGCCGGCAACAGGATCAGCGATGAAAATTTTAAATTCCGCAGGCCCACTCGTGGATGTTTCCCACAAGCCCTTGCCAATTGGTATTACTTCCGTATTTTCAACAAGCTTCACATTGTCAGCAAGCGGCACAACAGAAGGATCGTGTTTCGCCAAAGCATTGAGATACTGTTCCATAACAGCAACAAGCTGCTGACGGGTCTGGCCTTGTGCTTTACATAAAAAAGCACCTGCTCCTGTTAAAAACAGGCATAACATCAATGCAATTCTTTTCATAATGGGTTTATTTAATGAGTAAATATTATGTGATGACAGATAATAAGCCAGAATTCAAATATATCCTGATTAGATATGAATTATTTCATTGAATAGCCACCTCACTGTTACTCAAAGATAGCAAAACTATTCAATCTGTATTTGTATATGTAGCTGTCTGTTACAATTATCAGCAAAATATAACCTGGCTAATGAATTCAGAATAGGCAATTTCATATCACGCTTCACCTGATTTCACCATTTTTAATGTAACTTTATATAATTTGAAATAGGCCCTGGATTCGCAATAAGAAAAGATGAAGTATTTATGATACAGGCAGGTTGTTATAGCGAATAAAGGCATCTGACTATAATACCTGAAACACCCAAACAACAAAAAATGACAGAAACGGATTTTCAAGATAAAACAAAGGAAGAGCTTATCCGGGCCATTGGCAATCTCATTGCTAAAAACAAATCGCTGGAAAACAAATGCAAAGAAAACGGAGCCCGTATAAAGACAGCAGAGGCTGAACTTGAGCAAACCCGCAGGAATTACAGTTCATTTGCTGATGCCTTTAATGAATTGCTGTTTGTGTTGGATGAGAATGCTGTAATTGTCCAGATGAATGAAACGGTTGTCAGGAGGCTTGGATATGAAAAGGAAGAACTAATTGGCTTATCGGTTTTCCAATTAAATCCGGATGAAAGAAGAAAAGAAGCAGCCCGCAATTTCACTGAAACTACAAATGGCAAAATCAGTCATTGCCATGTTCCTATATTGACCAAATCAGGCAGTCTGATACCTGTTGAATCAAAAATCGTTTCCGGGTTTTGGGATAGCAAACCGGCCATTTATAAAATATCTACTGACATTTCTGATCTGAAGTTTTCTGAAGAGAAGTTCTCCACTCTTTTTCGCATGAACCCTTCAGCCTGCGCATTAAGTAATGCAGAAGACCTGAGTTATATTGAAGTGAATGATGCCTTTTGCAGACTGGTCGGTTACAGCAAAGATGAAATAATCGGCAGAAATCCTTTATCACTAGGAGTTCTGACCCAAGAAACCCGGGAAGACCTGATTAAGTATGCTGACAGCGATGGCAAGATAACCGGTGCAGAAACGTTAATCAGGAACAGTGATGGGGCTCTTAAGCATGTTGTTATATCAGCTGAACATGTTTATATTCAGAACAAGAAATACCGCTATACCGTTACACGGGATATAACTGATCTGGTCCAGGCAAAAGAAAAGGCTGAAGAAAACGAGCAAAAGTACAAACAGATTTTTGATAATGCAGGCGATCATATTTTTGTGGTCGATGTTGAAAAAGGACCTCATTTCAGATATGTAGCCGTTAACCCTGTCCAGATCAAGGAAGTCGGTATGCTCCAACCCGGCAGGCTGGTTGAAGAATGCCTTCCTGCTGAAGACAGTAAACGTATTATCGGGAACTACGTCAGGTGTCTGAATGGAAAGAAAGTGATTTCATATGAAGAAACCCTCAACAATCAAGACTTCCTGACCCAGCTGATCCCGGTAAAAAATGCAGAAAGCAAGATATTCAGGATCATTGGCATTGCCAGGAACATCACCAATGAGAAAACCCTTAAAGATCAATTAATTAATCAATTCGAAAGACTTAAACAGATCAATACAGAACTTGTAAAAGCAAAAGAAGCAGCAGAAGAAAGTGACCGCCTCAAAACAGCTTTCCTGCATAACATGAGTCATGAAATAAGGACTCCCATGAATGCCATTAACGGTTTCTCGCAACTGTTACCACGCAGTTTCAATGATAAGTCAAAACTGGTTTATTATTCCGGCATCATTAATCAATGCTGCAGCAACCTGCTTGAAATTATCAATGACCTGCTCGATATTGCCAAAATTGAATCGGGACAGGTTCACCTTCATATTGAGAACTGCAACATCGCCCAACTCTTCTCAGAAATTGAAAGTTTCTTTTCCATTCAACAAGTGCGCTATAATAAACAACATATCCATTTTAACCTGAAAGTATCCGGGAGTTTGAAAAACGCCTCAATTGCAACTGATAAAGGAAAATTAAAACAGATACTCATTAACCTGCTAAACAATGCCTTGAAATTTACCGAAGAAGGCTGCATAGAAAGCGGATGCAAATTAAACAAACACAAACAACTAATATTTTACATATCAGACACGGGGGTCGGCATACCTAAAGATAAATTCGGCTTTGTTTTTGAACGCTTCTCCCAATTGCAGGATGACAGTTCGCACCTTCATGGCGGAACCGGATTGGGCCTTTCAATTGTAAAAGGACTTGTCGGTTTGCTGGGCGGCGAGATCTGGCTTGATTCTGAATACGGGAAAGGAACAACCTTTTATTTCTCGCTCCCTTTCAGTAGAAATCAACGCTTTGTTGAAAAAAAGGATTTCAGGCAGGAAACCATTAATCTGAAGAACCTGCATGGCAAAACAGTGCTTATAGTGGAGGATGATAAGTATAATGCAGCCTACATTACCGAAATTCTTTCAGAAACCGGACTCAATCTGATTCACGCCAAAAATGGCAAAGAAGCTGTATCACTTGCAGGTTCACATGATCCGGATCTGATTCTGATGGACATCGGACTGCCGGATATTTCCGGCTATGAAGCCACCCATCAGATTTTACAAAATAAACCGGGGTTAAAAGTCATTGCTCAAACAGCATACGCTGCTGTTGATGACATGGAAAAATCAATACAGGCCGGGTGTATCGACTGCATCAGCAAACCACTCGAATCCCGGGCACTTTTGCATATGATCTGCAAGCATCTGAACAAAAGGCATTAACATGATCCAAAAGCATTGTTGATATGAATGCCGGCTATATACAGCCTGCAACTAAACTGAAGCACATACTCTCTAAAACAAAATGGGGAAAAGCCGGTAGAACCGGCTGTTTTAATATAACAGAAATACAGGTTTTCAGATTGAAGCCTGCCTCTTTGTTTATAATGAAATTCAGCCCTCAGAGGAAGAGAATCTGGCTAAAACAGAATACAACATATCCAGGTTGAATGGTTTGGATATATAACCGTCAAATTTAGAACCTGATATTTTATCCCGGTCAGCCGGATGAGCATAAGCAGTGACAGCAACAACCAAAATGCTTTCATCAATCATTTTGATCTGCCTTGTGGCTTCATATCCGTTAATTATCGGCATTTTGATATCCATCAGCACAAGACACTTTTCTTCAGAGGGTTTATTTTTAATAAAATTTACAGCTTCCTGTCCATCCTGTGCCCAATGAATCTTACTTCCAGAGGATTTCAACATGGCAGTAAGAAGTCTGAAATTGGTAGGTTCATCTTCAGCTATCAGAATGGTCATATCTTTTAGCCAAGATAGTTTACCGGATTCCGCAATCGCATTTTTCATCACTGAAGGATTTTACAAAGTTCGACTAGTATCAAAATCATCTAATCTCAACTCACTAAATTTACAAATTTTTTATGACAGTTTACTTATACTTGTAAATAGCCTTATTGTTTTCTCATTTTAACGATTTGTTTTATATTAGCCCTGGTTCAAATCAGGTTATGCCAGATGATCATGCCAGGTAGAATTCAGCGAATTTTAAAAATTATAATCAGGCCGGCTTCAGGTCACGGCTTTTTGTTGAGTATCTTACTGTCTGTATTAATTCTGGTTTCATGCAAACCAACACACACTAAAGATTCTGTGGCATCTGCAGTCATACAGGTGGATATGCCCGTATTTGAAAGACCTGTTGATTCGCTGTTAACCACCGAAACCAATGCATTACTGATTAATCTGAACAAACTGAAAGGCAAAGCCATAATATTCGGTCAGCAAGATGCCACCCTTACCGGAGTTGACTGGAAATATGCAAATAGTAAATCTGATGTTAAGGAGCTTACCGGCACACATCCTGCTTTATATGGCTGGGAAATTGCGGATGCAGGAAAAGAAGACAATATCGACAGTATACCGTTCCAACTGATTCGTCAGCGAATCATCGAAGCCTTTGACCGGGGAGGCATCAACACGGTAACCTGGCACCTGAACAATCCTGTCACGGGAGGCACAGCATGGGATGTGACTCCGGCGTTAAGCAAGATACTTCCTGACAGCATTCTGTCAGATTTTTACAAATCAGAACTTCAAAAGATAGCTGATTTCTTTCTTTCATTAAAAAATGCTCAGGGAAAGTACGTTCCCGTAATCTTCAGACCTTTTCATGAAAATAACGGAAACTGGTTCTGGTGGGGCAAAGGCCGCTGTCTGCCGTCAGAATACATGGATTTGTGGAGGTTCACTGTATCGTATCTGCGCGACTCCCTGCACGTGCATAACCTGATCTATGCCTATTCCACTGATATGTTCGAAAGCGAGCAACAATACCTCGAACGCTACCCGGGCAACGAATGGGTTGATATCCTGGGTTGTGAAAATTACTGGGATTTTCAAAGCGGATCTTCTGTTTCCAACGGAATTGCACAACTCAGGATGCTGGTTAACATGGCCAGTGCACGGAAAAAAATTGCTGCGCTTACCGAATGCGGATTTGACGGCATACCTGTAAAAAACTGGTGGACCCAGTTCCTGCTTAAATCAATCAGGGAAGACTCTCTGGCAAGAAACATTTCCTATCTCATGGTTTGGAGAAATGTGAACCAAAAGCATTACTACACACCTTTTTCGGGACATAAAAGCGCACCCGATTTCATAGCATTCGAGCAGGATACTTTTACCATTTTTGAAAAGGACTTGAAAGGAATTTATTCGGCAAACTGCAATTCTGAGTGAATGCTTCAACCTGCATTCTACATATCTTTCACAACCGTTCCCGCATCATCTCAACCAGCTGTTCATTTTCAAAGCGAACCGGATTTGATTTGTGATCAGTTATCTCAGCAATGGCCACCAGGTCGCTTGCCGTGACGCCAAAGTCACCCAACCGTTTCAGATTCAACTGACCGGTAAGGGTTTCAATATATTCAACAGCGTATTCCATATACCAGTCTGCCGATTTTTTTTCAACACCGGAAAACAACCTGCCCAGTTTTTCATACTTGCCATGAGCCACAGTAATTTCGGGTTGCTTCAAAAGAGCCGATACCTGGTATCTGTTCACGACTCCCATCAGGGTTCCACAAACGGTGCCATGCGGAATTTCATGCGTTCCGCCAATCGAAGAAGCAAGTCCATGAATAAGTCCCAGCCCTGCATTTGCCAGTGTAATTCCTGAAAGCAAAGCGGCCAAAGACATTCCTGTTCTGGCTTCAGCATTAGTGCCATCGTGTGCAGCAACCAGAAGATTTTTGTGTATCTGGCTGATGCCTTCAAATGCCAGCACATCCGTAAGTGCATTTGCTTTGACCGAAAGGTATGATTCAACCAACTGGGTGAAAGCATCCATTCCGCTTGCAGCAGTAATTTCAGGCGGACAACTGACGGTCAGGCGCGGATCCACAATGGCCATATCCGGTACCAGATTTTCATGCCGCAACGATTTCTTAAAGCCGCTTTTACCCGTAAAGGAAATTACCGCATTGGCAGTTGCTTCACTTCCTGTGCCTGAAGTTGTTGGTACTGCTATAAAAAATTTCTTTTCACCGGTGTGCTTTTTTGATCCCACGCTTTCAAGATAATTCCTGATGGAATCAGCAAGTGGTAACATGGCAGATATGGCTTTACCGGCATCAATAACACTGCCGCCTCCTATTGACAGCACCAGATCGGGATCTTTTCTCCGGCAGGCTTCTGCAGTGATGTCGATATCATCTGGTGAAGGTTCTGATTCAATTCGGACATGGTGAATAACGCGGCCTGCTTTCTCCAGGGATGTGATAATTTCTGCAATTCCCGGATTCCGGGTATAGGAAGTGGCACCGGTTACTAAAAGAATCCGCTTGCCATTTCGGCTTGCAAGGCCCAATACATTTTCACTTTGTTTCCAGCCGAAATGTATCCGGGGCGTCCGAAGGAGACTAAAGTCCGTTACCATGCTGAAACTTCAAGCGGATAAACAATTTCATGACGGATACCCTCACGGGGCTGCGCCATCCAGTCAGCAACCTGATCGCGCCACTTGAGATAATGCGCAGTTTTTTTATGGGCCGCAGCATGCTCATCTGAAAGGTAAGCTTCGTACAATACAAATTTGGCAGAATTATCCGCATCACGCAGTATATCAAACCTGAGATTACCCGGTTCCTGAACTGATTGCTTGTGATTCTCAATTGTAGCTGCGATGAATTCATCAATATGGGGCTCCTTTACCCATACATGCACAAATGTTGCTATCATAAGTCAGATCATTGTTGGTTGATCAGTGTTAATTCATTTATAAGCCAGTCGGCATTTGCCACCTGGTCAATTACAAACAGCATATACCGGACATCCAGCGAAATATTCCGGCAAATGCCCGGATTGTAAGCAAAATCACTCATGGTGCCTTCCCAGTTCCGGTCGAAATTAATGCCGATCAGTTCACCCCTGGAATTGATGACAGGGCTTCCTGAATTCCCACCTGATGTGTGATTTGAGGCGATAAAGCAAACCGGCAAACGACCGTCAGTCAGATAGGCTTCAGGAATATCATCTGTCTTCCATGTTTTGAATTCCTCAGGCACCCGGTAATCTGCAATTTCAAGCTTTTCTTTTTCCAATATGCCTTCAAATGTTGAGTAATACGAATAATTCACCGCGTCGGCAGGTTGGTATCCTTCAACTTTTCCAAATGTAACCCTCATGGTGAAATTGGCATCAGGATAAAATGTTTTGTCCGGTTTCATTTCCCTAAGACCCGAAACATATTTTCTGTACATTTTATTCACACTGTTGTTCAAACTATCAAGACGACCATAAATAACAGGCACAAGCATGTCTGAAAAATCCCTGTAGATCGAAATCAGCGGATCATTCACAATTAATTTTCTGATCTTTGATTCAGACATTCCGAATGTTTTCCGGTACCTCACTGAATCTGTGAAAATGCTTTTGTTAAAAACCGATTCAACAAAAGCAGTGTAATTTCCATTAAAATCCTTTGCTATGTGCCTGTTAAATGCAGGGTGATAACTGGAAGTCGAATATTCCATATATATTTTTAGCATTTCCGGAAGAGTGTTCCGGTCAATAGCAACAGCTTCCGTTCTGAAAAAAGAATCACCTTGAGAAGTGATGCTTCGGATTGCTGACTGTTTCACCGCCTTTGATGAATCGCGAGATGAAAAGAATTTTACCTGAACATCATTTACAATGCGTGATGTTTCCAACGAGTTCAATAATTCCGCTCCCAAATCACCTGCCAGATACATGGGCTCCAGTTCGTCATAGACATTGGCGAACTCATTCAACAGTGAAGAATACCCCGATGGGTCAGAAGAGAGACTTCCGGCCCATTTTGCAAAATCTTCTTCCAGCTTCAGTCTGGACTCCAATGCATGTGACTGTTTGATGCCTTTGACAACGCCAATCCACTTTTTCCAGGAATTACTTAAACTCACATATTTTGAGATGTACTTCAGCCTCAGTTCAGGACTTTTTCCCATAGCTGTTTCAAGAGCATTTCGTCTTGCTGTTCTCATGGCAATTTTGGCTGGCAACGATTTCCCGGTGATCATTTCCAGTGCATCGGATGTCAGATACTGATCTGTGTGCCCCGGATAGCCCATCACCATGGTAAAATCACCTTCCTGAACGCCACCTAAAGAAATGTTCAGGTATTTTCTGGGAGTGAAGGGAACATTATCAGGTGAATATTTTGCCGGTTTGTTGCTTTTATCGGCATAAATCCTGAAGAGTGAAAAATCTCCGGTATGCCGCGGCCACATCCAGTTGTCCTCATCGCCTCCAAACCGGCCGATTGCTTCAGCCGGAGCACCAACCAACCTGATGTCGTAATACGTTTCATAAACGAACAGATAATACTCCTTTCCGAAAAAAAAGGGCTTGATCTCAGCATGAAGGAATGTGTCAGGAACAGCGTCCTTTCTGATCATCTCAATCCGCTGAGTAATCAGGGCATTCCTTTCAGGTTCGCCCAATGTGTCAGGTATTTCGTTGAGTATGCTGCCTGTAACATCCTCCATGCGCACCAAAAATGTTACTGTCAGACCCGGATTGGGCAATTCCTCCGATTGTTTGCCTGCCCAAAATCCGTTGGCAAGGAGGTTGTTTTCAACTGTGCTGTGCGATTGAATTCGACTGTATCCACAATGATGATTGGTTACCAGCAGCCCCTGAGAGGAGATCAGTTCGCCGGTGCAGCCGTTACCAAACATGACAATGGCATCTTTTATACTGGGATGGTCGTTGCTGAAAATCTCCCCGGCATCGAGCATGAGGCCCATTTCTCTCATGTGCTTGTAGTTCAAACTGTCAAGGTGAACCGGGAGCCACATTCCCTCACCGCTCCATACCGGAATACCCAGGCACCACGCCAGAATTATTGTAATGGTTCTCTGCAAAGACTGAAACATAGAAGTATTGATATATAAAAACAGGTTACTGAATCATATTAACAAGTTCACAATACAGCTTTTGAACCGGTAATCCCATGACGTTGTAATAGGATCCCTCTATTTTCTCAACACCTACGTAGCCGATCCACTCCTGCACCCCATAAGCTCCGGCTTTGTCAAACGGTTTGTATCTGTCAACATAGTACCGGATCTCCTCACCGGAGATCTTTCTGAAATATACCCTGGAACTGGCAAAGAACAATTTCTCACTGGAAACCGTTTTCAAGCATACCCCGGTAAAAACTTCATGCATGTTGCCTGAAAGCCTGGTCAGCATGCGAATGGCATCTTCAGCGTCATCAGGCTTGCCAATCACCTCCTCTTCAAGCCATACAATGGTATCAGCCGTGATCAGCAAGGTGTTTTGCTCAAGAAATGATTCATAAAATGAGGCCTTTGCCTTTGCCAGATATAGTGGAATTTCTTCCCGCCTTAAAACCGACGGGTACACTTCATCCATGTCAAGATGGTTGACTGTTCTGAACCTTAAGCCGATCTCTGTTAGCAATAGCTGTCTCCTGGGCGATTTTGAGGCCAGAACAATATCGAATTCATTGATCTTATTCAGAATTTCCTGCGTATTCATTTCATGTTATTAATGAGAAGGTTTACAATGACCATGTATCCCAAACCGGTAATCATGATCAGTTTCAGCCACAAGCTGACCCTGTGGAAGGTGGTGGTGCCTGTTCCCCTGAGAAGTAGAATTCCCGTAACAACCAGGGGCAAAATAATAAAAACGACAAAGTAGATCAGCGATGTAAAATCCGGAACAAATTTTACCCAAGCAAATACAAAAAGAGCTACAGTGAGCACAATCAGCACCAGCGAAATTGACCTGGCAGCTCCCATGCCCCAGACAACCGGTATGGTTTTCTTTCCGTAAGCCTGGTCACCTTCAAAATCCTCAGCATCTTTAACTATCTCCCGGATAAGATTGACCAAAAAGGCAAACAGGGAAAATCCCAATACCCATTTCATAAGAACCGGGAGGATATAATTTATATTTGCGCCATAATTTCTTGCCAGCAAGGGCAATTCAAAAAGCAGCACCATAAATGGCACCAGGGAAGTTAGCAGCGCAATAACAACATTGCCAAACAACAGTTCATGTTTATATGAAGTGCTGTAAAACCAAAGCAGCCCGCTCACGGCAAAAAAAACCAGGCTCAGGTACAATTCTCCGGCTTTCAAAGCAACCCATGTTCCGAGAATCACCCCCAGTATAGTAAAAGCCAGGTGATAAGCCATGGCATGTCTCGGATAAATCAAGGTACCTACAATTTGTGTTTCGGGTTTGTTCACCCTGTCTATCTTCCGGTCGAAGTAATCATTGATCGCATAACCCCCTGCAGCAATAAAAACAGTTGCAAGAACCAGGATCGCAAAAGAACCCGGTGGTAACTGGGGTTCCATATGAACCTGCCTGAGCAAAGGCACGATGAGACATTGCCTAACCAGTATCTGCGTAATAGTAACAATAAGCAGGTTGGGCAACCTGACCATGCGGAACACAGCTGTTATATGTGCCGGCATTTTTACCATATAAATGAAAAATCATTGAGCCATTTGCCCTGCAACTTCAATACCTGTTCAATAATGTCGCGTACACAACCTTCACCTCCCTTAAAGGGGGAAACATAGAGCGAAAGTTGTTTGATTTCATGGGCTGCATCAGCCGGACATGCCGGAAAACCTGCGCGTTTCATTACCTCAAAGTCGGGCAGGTCATCGCCCATATACAGGATCTCATTCGCTGATAATTGGTGTTTGGCCAAAAACGAATCAAAAGGAATGGTCTTGATGCCGCTTTTCATGTAAATATCCTGAACACCCAGGCTGGTAAATCTTTTTTTCACCATTTTCGAAAACCCGCCGGTAATGATGGCTATGGGATAGCCCATTTTAACCGCATGCTGCACTGCAAAACCATCCTTAATGTTCATCATTCGAATGAACTCTCCACCCGGGTGAAGCATTATGGATCCGTTAGTAAACACGCCATCCACGTCAAAAGCAAAAGCTTTGACCTGATTCAGCAATTTCTTTATTTCAGGCATCTGGATTCAATTATCTTACAAAAATAATGATTTCACAACGGTAAACAACCGGCCAACCCAATCGAGGTTAATGCGCTCTATTTGTTTCTTGATGCCAAAATACGTTCTGATATCAACCGGTATAATTCCCTGATGTCCGGATGCGGTAAAAGCATCTCCAGGTGTTTTTCAATTACACCGATATTTCCCCTTATGGCAGGACCGGTTTGTGCATCCCGGGGAGGCATCATCATGGCTTTGGAAAGTGTTTCACGGATTAACGGCTTCAGCATGTCGAACGAAAGTCCCTTTTCATACAGCAGTTCATCTGCAATTGAAAACAAATGGTTGGGGAAATTAGACGCGATCACTGCTGCCAGATGTATTTGCAAACGCATTTCGGAATCAGCATGATGAACCGAATCAGAAAGCCCGGAAGCAATAGACTCAAGCTTTTCCAGATTTTGCGAATGATTTGCTTCTATAAGCAGGGGTATTTTTTTAAATGAAATGGTTTTCCCCCTGGTAAATGTCTGCAACGGGTAGAGTACACCAAAGTTTATTGATCTTCCTTCAAAGACATTCATGCTAACGCTTCCCGAAGTATGCACCACAAGGCCCTTTTGCCTGAACTTTCCGCTGTCCAACACTTCCTCAAGGGCATTATCAGAAACTGCCAGAATGTAAAGATCGGCTTCATGAGTCATCAGTTCAGTTTCAGAACAATAGGCAGCTTTTAGCTCCCGTGCCAACCGGGTTCCGGTTTCACGACTCCGGTTGAGTATCTGCACAATATGAAATCCGGCATCAAGCAGGTGATGCCCCAGGTGCCATGCCACATTACCGGCTCCCACCAGAACCACATTACCTTTTCCGCTATTGGTCTCTTGTTCTGTCAATCTTATAAACCGTATAATTGGTAATTGATCTTATAAAGCCACGCCGGTTCTTCTTCGGGTTTCATTCCGATTTGGTGCACCACCTGAAGTATGCCGGGGTACTTTTGCTCCACAAAATAAAGATATCTTTGAATATTGTTGATGATGTTGCCGGTGTTCATGTTCGGATTGGCACGCAGGCTGGCCACAATGATGTATTCAACCTTTCCTTTGCGCAGGTTATTGACCAATGTATCCGGAGATACGGCAAAAGTGGATTGGGAAGAAACTCTGAGCCTGTTTAATAATGAATCAGAATTGATTAGCTTTACCTGGAAACCATTTAATGTCTGTAATACACCCTGTCCGGTTGGATTCTTGAAATCATAAACGCCGTATATATCGCTCCCTTCAGCCACATATGCCACATTCGACTGCTTAATGGCCAACTGGAGTTCAACAGGCCAGTTTGGCTGTATTTCTTTATTTGGCAAAACTATAAGTTCCCCGGTTCTTTGTTTCAATTCACCCAGTAGTGCGTCAGGAGTTTCTGTAGGGAAACGGTACATAGCATAAAAGTCTCTCCCTTTACTGTATATAAATGACATGGAAGGTTTACGGGCAGCAACAACAACCTCCTTGGGTATATTTTCTCCTACCCATTCACTCATGAGCAAATAATTCTGCCAATCAGGTGTGAACCCGTAGTACTTATTTCCTTTTATGTTTTTTGCTAAAACCTTCTTATTGGCCTTAGCTTTGTCCGCTGTCATATCCAGGGTTTTGAAGAAAATGAGAACCAATAAAGCAGGTATCAGCAGATAAACAAAACCGTAACCTTTTTTCTCAGCCTGTTGTTGCAATCCCCAGGCAATGAACAACAACATCATGGGCACATAGATGATGATCATCCGCATCTGATCCCATGATTGCTGCAAGGCAATAAAGGTGGCAGCCATGGAACCGAGGATGCTCAAACCCATAAAGAGCATCACCCGGTTGCGTTTCAAGGCATAATAAAGTGCCAGAAGCAATAATGCAGCGATAATTATTGTAACAAACCAACTTTTGTCGGTTGTTGTGGGATCATGCAAACCAATGCTGATCATAAAATGCTTTGAAAGGTAAAGGCGGGCATTTTCGAAAAACCGGACCACCATACCTGAAAAGTCCTCGTAACCGGCAGAGGCGTTATAAGGGTTTTTAAGGAGGATTTCATGGAATTGCCTTGATCCCTTCGAAATTTCAGTATTCCAGAAAAAATACTTGTAAAGCTTAAAGGGGAAGAAGTACACAAAATAGGAGGCAGTGAGCATTACAGATGCCAGTATCCTTCTGTCTAGTAAAAGTACGAGCAGCATCACCGGTAAAAAGATGATGCCGATATTTCGGGTAAGGCTTGCCAGAAAAACAAATAAACCTACGACCAGGGCATGAACAACCTGTTTACGTATTGAAGTCGTTGCCTCATCTTTGCTGATCAGGTAATACCTGATAAAAAGAAAAATAACGAGTGCCTGCAGGAACATATACATGGCCTCACTGTATGTCTGACTGGCAAAATACAGGATGGTCGAGTTTACTGACACAACCAGCATGATCAATGCCAACAGCGACGGTGACACAAGCTTCCGGAAGGTATAATAAAACAGAACCAGCTGGGCAATAATGAAAACAAAGGAGATCACCTTAAGCAGCACCACATTGACGCCAAAAATCAGCATCGGAATACTCAGGAATATGCAGTAAAAAGGGCCATGCCAGGTAGGAAATGATTTTCCTGTAATAAAATTATGAGCCATCTCAATATAGCTGGAATCGTCACCTCCGGTGCTGATTTTAACATCAAACAAGTAAATGCCAAAAATAACCGTTAGAAATATCGAAATAAAAAAGAACAAGTTCATTTTGGGTTCAAACCAGGCATCCAGTTTATGAAGAAAACCTTTATTGGATGCTGTTACTTTCCTGTCGGTTTTTTCAACTGAAACCGCAGACTGGTTTTGCTTCTTTGAGGAAGGTATTTGTTTTTGTCCTGGTCTTTTAGCAGGTGAAGCCATAGTAGCACAAATTTTCTATAGAGGGTTAAACAAAAGTTAGTATGTTTGTGATGGTAATCATGACACCCGCAAATATAGAATAATTGAAAGTAAAGTGTCAATTTTTACTTTTTTAGTTAAGCTTTAAGCATGAAAGAACCGGAAAAAGTCCTTTCCAAGGAGCACATCATAGCGTATTTTGATAGCATTGCCCAACGAAGAATGGTTTGGAAGAAACGAAACCGGTTCTATCATCATTCTCTCGAAAAATACTTCTCTTTTACCATTCCGGCAGGTTCGCGTGTACTCGAAGTGGGTTGTGGCACCGGAGATTTGCTTGCTGCAGTAAGGCCTGCATTTGGTGTAGGCATCGATTTTTCGACGAAAATAATTGAACTTGCTGCATCACGACACCCTCATCTGCATTTTAAAGTTCATGACATTGAGAGTGATGGATATATTGAACAACTTGATCACGAAAAACAGCAATTTGACTATATCATCCTGTCTGACCTCCTGCATGTATTGTGGGACGTACAAAAGGCACTCCATTGTATCAGAAAATTCTGCCATCCTTCTACAAGAATTGTCATTTCGGATTACAACTTTTTATGGGAACCCGTGATGAAGCTGGGAGAGATGTTCAGGATAAAACAATCCGCTCCCAATTCAAACTGGCTGTCACACCACGACATCATCAATTTACTGCAAATAGAAGGATTTTCACTCATCACCAATTACCGGAAAATACTATTACCCAAGTACATTCCCATACTGAATGCGATCTTTAACCGTTTCCTGATAAACCTTCCGCTGATCAATAGCCTGGGATTGGTGAATTTTGTTGTTGCCAGGCCTGTCATTCATGAAATTCAGGATTATTCGGTATCCATCATCATTCCGGCACGGAATGAAAAGGGGAATATTGAATCGGCGATAGCACGAACCCCCGTTTTTGGAAGAACGCAGGAGTTTGTATTTGTCGAAGGTCATTCACACGATAGCACCTGGGATGAAATGATCCGCATACAAAAGAAATACCCCGAGAAAAATATAAAGGTAATGATCCAAACCGGAAAAGGTAAGGGAAATGCTGTTAGAGAAGGATTTGATGCGGCATCGGGTGAAGTTTTAATGATCCTCGACGCAGACCTCACCACTCCGCCCGAAGAGTTGCCCAAGTTTTTTAGCGCTCTTGCCGAGGGCAGAGGTGAGTTCATTAACGGTTGCAGGCTGGTGTATCCGATGGAAAAACAGGCCATGCGTTTCCTGAACCTCCTCGCTAATAATTTTTTCGGTATATTTTTCTCCTATTTACTGGGACAACGGCTGAAGGACACACTTTGCGGAACCAAGGTGCTCCGGAAGACAGACTATGAAAAGATCAAGGCCAACCGGTCTTATTTCGGTGATTTTGACCCGTTCGGCGACTTCGACCTGCTTTTCGGTGCTTCCAAGCTCAATCTCAGGATTACAGAAGTCATTGTCAGGTATAAAGAAAGAACATACGGCACTACACAGATCAGCCGTTTCAAACACGGGTGGTTACTTTTGAAAATGAGTATGTTTGCAGCAGGTAAGGTTAAGTTTATTTAATTTCGATTACTATGAAGGTTGATGACAGGATAATCCATGAGATGGAGCATGGGAAATTTCTTGCCGCAAAAGGCGCCGGAGATGTTTGGAATTGGGAATCACAGGCAGGTAAAGTCAGATGGAAAAGGAGGGTAGACATGCTGTCATCCAGGGTGAAGGAGGGTGATCATGTGCTTGAACTGGGATGCGGAACAGGATATTTCACCAGGGAACTGGTCAAATTGAAAATTTCAATAACGGCAATCGACATCTCTCCTGAACTCATCGGTGAAGCAAAAAAAGCAATTACCGGCCCACGGGTGAACTTCCTGATCCAGAACGCTTACCAGATGGATTTTGAAGATAATCACTTCGATATGGTGATCGGCAGTTCGGTTTTGCATCATCTGGAAATGCACAGGGCTTTATCCGAAATATGCCGGGTATTGAAACCGGGTGGCCTGATTGCGTTTACCGAACCCAATATGATGAATCCTCAGATTGCTTTGCAGAAGAATATACCCTGGCTGAAGAAGAAAATGGGTGATTCACCAGACGAAACCGCATTTTTCAGGTGGAGTTTATGCAGACTATTAAAGAATGCTGGCTTTCAGGATGTTCAAGTACAACCTTTCGACTTTCTTCATCCTGCTGTGCCGGCAGGTCTCATCCCGATAATTTCCATATTGGGAAAGGGAGTGGAAAGAATCCCTGTGCTTCGCGAAATAGCAGGCTCTCTTTTCATTATGGGCAAAAAGTAAGCATCGGTCCGGCGCGATACTTCGTCACCCATACTCCCTGTTTCTTTCTCCAAAACAGCGTTGTCGTCATCTTCCTCATCCTCCATGTCGCTCATAAACCGCGTTGGTCCGGGACCTTCATGCCTGTATGTTATTGCTAACACAGCACCAACAGTGAGTCCGACCAGGTGAGATTCCCACGACATGTCGGGCCGGTAGGGGAAGATTCCCCATACCATACTGCCGTATAAAAATATGACCAGCATGGATATGGCCAGCAGATTGATGTTGCGTCTGACAATACCACTTGTGAATAAAAACGATGCAAAACTGTATACCAGGCCACTCGCTCCGATGTGATACGAAGGCCGGGCGATGAGCCATACGAAAATTCCCGTTACCAGGTAGGAATAAAGCAAAACCCGCCAGGCTACTTCTTTATAAAAATAAAAAAGAGCGGTAAGCAGGAAAAAGAAAGAAACAGAGTTGTTGATCAGGTGGTTGAAATTGGCATGTATGAAGGGGGACAGTAAAATGCCCGGAAGTCCCGTCAATTTTCTGGGGAATACTCCGAGGTAAAAGAGATCCAGACCGTCAATAACCTCGACAATTTTTACCAGCCATAGGAGAAGGACAATAATGGCCGCAGGAATCAGGCTCAGTATGAACCTTTTATATTCAATATTTTCTTCGTCAGACAAAGAATTGTAATAATGAACAAGGAAATTTGAATACTGAATAACGAAGTGTTTTGTTCGTCATTCATGATTCATCATTCCTTGTTCGGTATATGCGGTTTGTTATTTCACCTTCGGGCGCAAGTTTCTTACCTGCTGACCAGCCTGCCACATTTCTGATTCACGCAGTTCTTTCAGTTCTTTTTCGAGATATTCCCGGTAATTCGACATACCGGTGGATTCCAGAACACGCTTGGTTTCAGAACCTGATTTCACTTTGTTATACAGGTCGTTAAACACAGGCAAGGTAGCTTCCCTGAACTTGGGTCTCCAGTCGAGTGCACCACGTTGTGCTGTAGCACTGCAGTTTGAATACATCCAGTCCATTCCGTTTTCGTCAACAAGGCGGATCAGGCTTTGGGTAAGTTCTTCAACGGTTTCATTGAAGGCTTCACTGGGAGAATGACCGTTCTCGCGGAGAACCTGGTACTGAGCATCCATAATGCCAGCCAGGGCACCCATCAGCACGCCACGTTCGCCGGTAAGGTCACTGTATACTTCGCTTTCGAATGTAGTAGGGAAAAGGTATCCTGAACCAATGGCAATACCAAGTGCCAGTGTGCGGTCAGTAGCACGCTTGGTATAATCCTGGAAGATGGCATAGCTTGAATTGATGCCGGCACCTGCAAGAAAATTACGCCTTACGCTGGTTCCCGAACCCTTGGGTGCAACCAGGATCACATCCACATCAGCAGGAGGTACAACACCTGTCTGTTCCTTATAGGTAATTGAGAATCCATGCGAAAAATACAATGCATCACCTGCTTTCAGGCATGGTTTCAGCTTCGGCCAAATGGCACGCTGTGCAGCATCAGATACAAGATACTGAATAATGGTTCCTTTGGTAGCTGCTTCCTCAATCGAGAACAGGGTTTTTCCGGGAACCCAGCCATCTTTGATGGCCTTATCCCAGTCAGCCTTGAACTCAGGAGCCTGACCAATTATTACATTGATGCCGTTCTCTTTCATGTTCAAAGCCTGGGCAGGTCCCTGAACACCATAACCGATAACAGCAACAACTTCGTTTTTCAGAATTTCCTGCGCTTTTTTAAGCGGAAATTCTTCACGGGTTATAACGTCTTCAACTACTCCTCCAAAATTAATTTTTGCCATAATGTATTTAATATTAATTAATTGATTGATTAATTCTTTTCGTATTCAACAGATTCGTGCCCCACTTCCTTCATATAATTTGAAAATATCTCTTTACTTGACCGGGTCACTGCAATGCGTCCGGAACGTGTAAACTGAAGCAATCCGTACTCGTTCAATTCGTCAAACAGTGCCTGGGTTTCCTCCTTGTGCCCGGTGAGTTCAATTACCGTATACTCAGGCCGAACTTCAAGAATGCGGGCGCTATGCTTGCGAATGGTTGCCTCAACCTTGTTGCTTTCGAGTAAAGATTTGGTAGGGACCTTGTACAATGCTATTTCCTGGTGAATTACTTCTTCTTCGGTGTGATAGAATGCCTTGAGCACTTCAACCAGTTTCTCAATCTGTTCAACCACTTTTTCCACCTTTTCACGGCAGTCATTTACAACTATGGTGAACTTGTGAATGCCTGGTATAGCAGAGCCTGAAACAGTGAGACTGTCAATATTGACCTGCCGGCGGGTAAATATGATGGTAATCCGGTTAAGCAGGCCAATATGGTTTTCTGAAAAAGCAGATATGGTATAGGTTTTCTTGCCTTCACTGCAGTTGCCGTTCTCGTTGTTTATTATTGTTGTAGCCATATCCGTTACTTTTTATGTTCAAGAATCACTTCAGAGACAGATGCTCCGGTAGGTACCATAGGGAAAACGTTATCTTCCTTCTCAATGGATACTTCCAGCAAATAAGGGCCATTGTGATCCAGCATCTCCTGAATAGCCTGTGAAAGCTGGGGTCTTTCAAGTACCTTTTTTCCCTTGATGCCAAATCCTTCTGCTACCTTGATAAAATCGGGATTCAGCAGGTAAGTTTCGGAGTATCTTTTATCAAAGAATAGCTGCTGCCATTGTCGAACCATGCCCAGGTATTTGTTGTTCAGCAGCACTATTTTAACTGCAGCCTGGGTCTGGTTGATTGTTCCAAGTTCCTGTATGGTCATTTGGAATCCGCCATCTCCCACAAAAAGAATTACCTGTTTGTCGGGACATCCTATCTTTGCTCCGTGTGCAGCAGGCAGTCCGAAACCCATTGTTCCCAGTCCTCCGGAAGTTACAAAGCTACGCGGATTTTTATGAAAAGCATACCTTGAGGCAAACATTTGATGCTGCCCTACATCGGTTACTATGATGGCATCCCCTTTTGTTCTTTCATTGATCAGGTTGATTACCTCACCCATAGTCATTCCCGGTTTCACAGGGTGCAGGTCATGCTGAATGACCTTTTCATGTTCAATTCTGTCAATTTCCTTAAACTCACTGATCCACGCGGAGTGATCGCGTTTTTCAATCATTTTGGTTAACAGGGGAAGGGTATCCTTTACATCGCCATGAAGGGGAACATCAGCCCTCACCACCTTGTTGATTTCAGCTTTGTCAATTTCAAGATGAATGATTTTGGCCTGTTTGGCGTACCGGTTCACATCACCGGTAACCCGGTCATCAAACCGCATTCCTACTCCTATGAGCAAGTCGCACTCATTGGTTTTGATATTGGCCGAAAAATTTCCGTGCATACCAAGCATGCCGATGTTTTGCGGATGATCCTTTGGCAGGGCACATGCGCCAAGAATGGTCCAGCCTACCGGAATTCCTGATTTCTCAACAAACTCAAGGAATTCCTGTTCAGCTCCTCCCAGAATGACACCCTGTCCGGCCAGGATATAGGGCTTTTTTGCGTTATTGATAAGGGCTGTGGCTGCTTTCAGGTTGTCAAGACTGATCCTTGGCTCGGGCGCGTAACTCCTCATTCGTTTGCACTTGTGGTATTCAAAGTCAAGCATCCCAAACTGGGCATTCTTGGCAATGTCTACAACAACCGGACCGGGCCGGCCTGTCTTTGCTATATAAAATGCCTGGGCCAATATGGCAGGTATTTCTTCTGGTTTGGTTATCAAGTAATTCCACTTGGTAACCGGCATGCTGATGCCAATCACATCGGTTTCCTGAAAGGCATCAGTTCCCAGAAGTCCTGCAGCCACCTGTCCGGTAATGCAAACCAGCGGTGTTGAATCAATCATGGCATCGGCAATTCCCGTAATCAGGTTTGTGGCACCCGGACCTGAAGTAGCTATACAGACGCCAACCTTTCCGGTTACACGGGCATAACCCTGGGCTGCATGAATGGCCCCTTGCTCATGCCGTGTAAGGATATGTCTGAGTCTGTCGGTATAATTCATCAGCGCATCATAGGCAGGCATAATAGCGCCGCCCGGATAGCCGAAAATGGTATCAATTCCTTCGTGAATCAGGCTTAACATGATCGCTTCAGCGCCGGTAACCCTGATTTTATTAGGTATGTCAATCGTTGTTGTTTCAATTTCTTTGGTTGCTTTCATTGTCGGAATAATTAAAATAAAACCTGTCGGACCTATAACAATAAAATCGACAGATGGTTATTTCACCTCTCTCACGGCACCTTTATCGGCTGAAGTAACCATACTGGCATATGCCTGCAGTGCCTTTGAGATTTTTCTGTCGCGGCTTACAGGAGTATAAGCCTTAATACCCCTCTCCGCCTCTTTTTGTCTGCGTTGTTCAAGCTCCCCCTGTGGGAGCACCACATTGA
>CAZLLD010000027.1:0-43325 GCA_964560225.1 uncultured Bacteroidales bacterium | reverse complement strand
ATATAGGTGAAGTTTGGGATATCTGGAGTGGTTTCTATGCAGGCATTTTAAGATGCAATATTGCTATTGATGCAATTCCGCTTGCCAAGGAGTTGGCCGGAACGCAAGAGCCAACCTTTACCGATGATGATGTAAAAATTATGCTTGGTCAGGCGTATTTTTTAAGGGCATTTAATTACTGGAATTTATTCGTGTATTTTCCACAGGATAAACTTGTCCTGAGAAGAACTGAGGCAAAGTCTGAGGAAGATTTTTACTTGCCTCCATCACCACGTGACAGTATTTTCAATTTTATTGAATCGGATCTTAAAAAGGCTGAAACGCTTCTTGCCGGATTTACCAATACCACGGCAACCGATAAATGGAGAGTTACACGCGGAACAGTTGTCGCCCTTTTGGGTAAGTTTTATATGGATGAAGGTATGTATGCCGAAGCGGCTACAGAGTTTGCCAAAATATTGCCCGGTATAGGAGACCCTGATTACGGAACTTATACTCTTCTTGACAATTACAGAGATCTTTTCAAAAGAACTACAGAAAATAACGCAGAAACTATTTTTGAAGTTCAATTTGATAACATGACTGGAGCCGCAGGTTTTGGAGGTAACGATGTGAACTGGGTTTTCCAGAATTTTACGCTGAATCGTTCATCCTGGAGCGTCATGTGGTGGAATTTTGCCGTACCTAAGTTCAAGCTTGATGAATTTGAACGTTGGTCAGAAAATATTGACGCTGATCCTGACTCTACAGTATACGATTACAGAGCTTATGCAACATTCTGGGGTGTTCCCGGCGGTGCTGATTTCACTGAAAATAGTGTTGTAAAGGATTGGAAAGCACAAGGCTGGCATAATGAGGCTCTTATCGGAACAACGGGTGCATATGGTATACGTAAATACGCACTTGATAACAATGCTGAAGCCCCTGTAGGTTTGGATCCTTTATGGTCCGACAATAACATAAGGCTTATCCGTTTGGGTGATATTTACTTGCGCTATGCTGAATGTATGGCTCAGTTAAATCCTTCAAACGTTTCGCCTGCTGATGTTAATAGTGCCGTTTATTGGGTTGACAAGATCAGAGAACGCGCAAACAGACCAATGATTGATCAGGCACATCTGTTAAGCGCCCGTGCTGGAGTATATGGCCAATTGCCTAACGCTACGGATCTGATGACAGCAAAAGGCTGGACTTTAATGCAGCTTATTGAACATGAGCGTTTTGTTGAAGGATATTGCGAAGGTTGGAGAAAAGAAGACCTGAGGCGTTGGAAAAAAGATGTTTCCTATGTAACAGGCAAGGCAGGCTGGACCGGATGGGAATCATTGATACTTCCGATTCCACAGAATGAAATTGACAGAAATCCTAATTACCAATAATTAAGGGGTTCGAAACAGAGAAAGAGGCTGTCCAAAAAGTAATGGACAGCCTCTTTTGTTGAGAAATAATAAATTATAAACTCACCATAATAAGGTGTTTTATTCAAAAAATGGTACGCCCGGAACAGCATATTTTTTCATTGCTTCCTGGTTAAGATCCACACCAATTCCAGGTTTATCAGAAACTTTAATAAAACTGTCTTTTACCCAGTCAGCTTCATCAAAGGTTACGATTTCCTTATACATCGGATTGGTATGAAAGTACGATTGCCACTCCATAATCAGGAAGTTGGGTACCGATACACAAACATGAGCACATGCCATGGCACCGAGAAATGAAGCAACCATGTGCGGGGCAAAAGGAATGTAGTACAGGTTTGCCAGATTGGCTATACGCTGTCCTTCCCCTAATCCGCCGCATTTCTGCAAATCCGGCATGACTGCCTCAACACCTCCAATTTCCAAAAGTTTTCTGAATCCATAAGCCAGATAAATATTTTCACCTGCTGCAATAGGGGTGCTTGTTTCCTGAGCTATCAACCTGTATGCTTCTATATTATCTGCAGGGATGGGTTCTTCCAGCCACAACAGATTCAATGGTTCAACCCTTTTAGAAACAGCAAGAGCAGTGTTTAAATCGTACCTGCCGTGCATATCCACGGCAATATCAATCTTTGGTCCAACGGCTTCTCTGACAGCAGCCAACTGGTCATACATCCGTTGCAGTTCACCCTGGCTGGCTGTCCAGTTGTACCGGTCGAACCTGTTGGGATCGGCAGCCTGATCGATGTCAAACTTAATGGCATTGAATCCCATTTTTACGGCTTCAACGGCAGAATCGGCAAATTCTTTTGGCAGCGGATTATTCGACCGGTAAAGAGCTGTATCACTGTATACCCTCACTTTATCCCTGAATTTTCCACCCAGTAACTGATAAACGGGAACATTCAGCGCCTTTCCGGCAAGATCCCACAATGCCGTTTCAAAGGCCGAAAGAACGGCAACATACATACCCGATTGTGCTCCGCCGAAGAAGCCTGCTCTCCGGATTTCTTCAAAAATGCGGTGCACATTTAACGGGTTCTGCCCGGTCAGCCTTCTGCCAATGCTTTTCACCAGGTGATAAGTGCCCTGTATGGCATCTACTCCTTCTCCGCATCCATAGATATCCTGGTTGGTGCTTATTTTTACAAAAAGACTTCCCCGGATATAAGCACATTTCACTTCTGTAATTTTCAGATCAGAAGGAACGGATGCCTTTTTCGTTTCATCAATAGCTTTTTCAAAACCTCTTCCAAAACCAGCCAAAGGGGTAACAGTTGCCACGGCAGCAACAGAGGCAGCTTTGCCTAAAAATGCTCTTCTTGAATTTACGTTTTTCATAGTCTATTTTCAATTATTTAATATAATTAAGTTCTTTATCAAAGGTATTTCTGAATCTGCCGGCCTTTGATCTGTTCATGATATACCAGTTACAATTTGTGATCAAGTTACGCATTTATCAGTTTACAAAAAACTATGGAGTCAAAGAACCTCTGACTCCATAGTCACTATTTCAATCAGAATTAGAAATCACTGCATGAAAAATACCTGAAATCAAGGTGCTACATCCCAAAATACTCTGGCAATATTGTTATCATGGCCACCCATGGCAACAACTGCTGCATCATAATTTGGTTTATTCCGGGATAATTCTGAATCAGGATACGAAAATCTGTGAACAAATCCATCACCTCCGTAATCCAAAAGCTGATCATCGAAGTCATTGCGACTCAGAGCAGGGAAACCACTTCTTCTGAAGTTGGCCCATGATTCGGATGCGTTGGTGATATTAGCAACCCAATATTGGGTGTTGATCAGCTCCAGCGCATCAGCTTCATTATAGGCTACTTCGGGTTGAGCAAGATAGTCATCCTGTTCAGTTGGGGAAATTTCAGGCAGACTGGATCCGGTTTCGCTCAAATACAAAACGTAATTATCCATATCAGCTCTTATTCCGGCCTCATAATATTGCTGGGCAGCTGTTTCACCACCGGCAATCCAGCCTCTGTGTGCTGCTTCGGCCAGAAGCAAAGAGGTTTGTGCATACGTTACCCAGAAAGTAGGAGCCGACATGGAAGCCACAACATTCACATTCATTTGCGAATAATTATATCCTCCACCCTTTATTCCTCTGTAAGGAGCAGAAGCAAGGGATGATGCGAGAACGCCAACCGGAACGCCATACTGATTTGCCAAATCCGTATCAGGTGTCAGATCACCTAGTGGATTATTGGGCTCATCAAATGATGCGATCATGTATTTAGCGCGGGGATCGAGGGTTGATTTCAGATAATCTACAAAAGGCTCGGCTGCATAATAGAACCTGGGGTTGTTATTGATCAGGTTGTTGTTGTTGGTATTGGTGTATAACGTTCCATCATAAACCACAAAAGCATTATCTTCGTTGGATGTCATCACACCGCCGCTAAATGCTTCTGCTGCAATGGATGCTGCCTTGGTAGCATTCAATTTGGAATAGCGCATACCCAATCTGAGCAACAGAGAATTGCCGAGCTTCTTCCATTTGGCTACCTGATCGGCGGCTCCGGTTGTAGGATGGTATGCATGAGCCCCATAAAAGAGGTCTGCAGAAACCCAGTCGCCAGCCGGATTCAAATTATCCAATGCTTCGGTTAACTCGGTATACAGGTCATCATAAATAGCGGCATCATCGTCATAGGCAGGGTAGAAGTATTGTTCACCCTCAGTCGCCATGCCTGCATTAAAGTAAGGTGCATTGCCGTAATGATCAACAATATCCATGAAAACAAAGGCTTTCCATATACGGGTAATGCTCTGTAGGTTTACTTGATCTGTTGTTCCCTCCAGGCGGTTCAGGATATGCACAAATGTTCTGACGGCACCTGTATATTGATTGAAACTATTATTCTGAAAGTTGTCAATATCCTCATTGAAATTGAAACCCAGCGTGGCACCATCGTTAAAGGGATTGACAAAATACTGAACAATGGTATGTTCAGCTTCCCAATAACCCAGGGTAGTGCGTTGTGATCCGGCAAAAACCAGCCCAAGATCAATGTCGTTTATCTGAAACGGATCTGTGTTGACTTCCTCAAAGTCCTTGTCGCATCCTGCTAAAAAAACCAGGATTGCGCATAAATATAAAATATGTTTTATCTTTTTCATAATCCTTAGAATTTGGCGTTGATGCTAAACATGAAATTACGGGTTGTAGGCAATGAGGCATTTTCATAACCGGCCCTCATGTCTCCGGATGTCTGAACGGCCTCAGGATCCAGATTGATAATATCCTTGTGAAGGATGGCTACGTTTCTGCAGGATGCTGTAAGAACCAATCCTTTAACAAAGCCCATGAATTTCAATTTGTTAATGCTGCTGGAGACATCATATGATATGGAAATGTTTCTCAGTTTAACAAAATCTGACTTGAATACAAAGGGATCTCCGATCTGAAGGTTTCGGTAATCGCCGTAGAAAGTCTGCAAATCCGTAACTGCTGTGGTATTTGGTTGCCAATCAGTAATATCGGGATCCGGGTTTGCATCGACAACACCCGGGAATACGATACCGGTTTCGCCGTCTCTGCGACCTTCAAGTGATAGTTTGGAAAATCCCTGGCGGGTTAAGTTCAAATGTGTTGAAGAAAGTACCTTGCCTCCAAATTTGTAGTCGATGAAAATACCAAGAGTCAGATTTTTATACCTGAAAGAGTTGTTCCAGCCACCTGTGAATTTTGGGATTGAGCTTCCGACAGGTACATAATTGGGTGTAGCCTGCAACCTGCCGTTACTTCTTACGATGATATCGCCGTTTTCATTCCGGTCATAGGTTCTGGTATATAACATATTCATTGCCTTTCCCACGGTGTAATGCAGTTCTCCGAGAAACTCATTGCCGGTACCGTTAAAATTAATTACCAGCAAATCCTTAATTTTTGAACCGTCCGAGTTCACACCCACCGAGAGTACTTCTGTTTTCAAGTAGGTATTGTTCCAGGAAGTTGTCCAGCTGAAGTTGCTGTTATCATAAGGCGTAAACTCTATGGTGGTTTCAATGCCCTGGTTCTTCAAAGAGCCAAGGTTTTTCTTGGAACTGCCAAATCCGGATGCATTGGAAAGCTGAACACTTAATATTTGATCGGTAGTCAGCTTATCAAAAGCAGCAATATCCACATGCAACTTGTTCCTGAAAAACCTGACATCCAAACCTATTTCCTTTTCGGTTACGGTAAATGGCTGCAGGTTCGGATTGGGTGAAGAATTATTCGCAATTCTGGCCAACGTTTGGCTGTTAAATGCATTGTTGTCGACGCTGTAGCTCAGGTTGCCTTCATAAACGTTTACCCCATTAGCGCTACCCACCTGGGCCCATGAACCTCTTATTTTACCAAAAGTAAGCCATTCATAATTCTTCAGGAATTCCGAGAAAACAACACTACCGGAAATCGATGAATAAAACTTGGAATTACTTTTTGGATTCAAAACCGAGAACCAGTCTTGTCTGCCGGTAAAATTGAGGTAAAAAATGGAATTGTATCCAAATTCTGCCAATCCGTATAGTGAATTAACCCTGCTTTCGTCATAGTCGTAATCCTGCGTTTTATTGGTACCGTTTGCAATGGAGAAGAAATCCCTTACGATAAAATTTTAGACGGTTTGGTTAAAATTATGGTTTTTAACTCTAAACGTATTTCCCCCAAAACTTGCATCTACAGAAAGCTTATTGAATGTTTTCGATGCTCCTACCAGGAAATCGGCATTGATGTCGGTTCCCCAACCTTCACTTACATTGTATCTTCCTTTATAGGTGCCATCTGCAACATTGAGCGGCTGGCTTGTTCCTATTCCTCCCGGAACTTTGGACTCCGTGTGACTGAGGGCATAATCATAATTAAACCTGCCTTGAGCATACAACCACTCAGTGATATCATATCGCAAAGTTGCCGTTCCCAGGTAACGATCGTTGGTTCTTTCATAGCGTTGTCCTGCATCTCCATAAGCATAAATAGGGCTGAGAATGGTACCCTGGAAACCGGAGGTTTGTGCTTCTGTTCCTGTTACCGGGTTTGTTGCACTGTTTTTGAGAGCGCTGAATGGGATTGAAGAAGACAAACGGGTGAAGAAGTTTACAGCACCGGGGCCCTGTACGCCAATTTCAGGCGGGTTGATGAATTTTTCATTGGTGTAGTTCACGTTAATCGAAAAGTTCAGCTTTTCAGTAATGTCGTAATTGACGCCCACATTGGCAATATTCTTTTTGTATTCATTGTATGGGTCAATACCGTCTGCATCAGTACGTGCAAAGGATGCCCTGAAACTGCCTTTGTCGTTGCCTCCCGAAAATGCCAGGGAGTTCGACCAAACTTTGCCGGTTCTGTAATATTGGAACAGATTGTCCTTACTGGGAGAATAAGGTTGCATCGATCCGTCAAAAATGGGAACGAGCTCGCCATCCATCTTGGCGCCCCAGCCAAACTGACCGGTACCGGCTGCATCAGCTGCGGAAGTCGGTTTAGCTCCAAGTCTTCCCTGGCCATAAACATACTGGATATCATCCATGTAATTCAAGGCCGTTTGTGTAGTAAGACTGCCGGAGTATTCAACACCGATTCCCTGGTTCTTTCTTCCTGATTTTGTTGTGATGATGATGGCGCCGTTTGCTGCACGCGAACCATAAATAGCAGCAGCAGTTGCCCCCTTCAATACAGTCATGGTTTCAATATCATCGGGGTTGATGCTGTTCATATTGTCACCCAGGTCACGTTGATTTTCTATACCATTAACGCTCTGGGCACCCTGATCAATTGGCAATCCATTAATAACAATCAGTGGCGCGTTATTGGCACCCTGAAAAGCAGCCTGTCCGCGCAGTCGGATTTGCGTACTGGCTCCGGCACCGGCAGCAGGAGGGGTGATGTTCAAACCCGAAACACTTCCCTCAAGGGACTCCATCATGTTGATGGTTTTGTTTTTCGCCATTTCATCGGTTTTTACAACCGTTACGGCATAACCCAGGCTCTTTTCATCACGCTTGATACCGAGGGCGGTTACTACAATTTCCGAAACCATGGTCACGGCTTCTTCAAGAGAAATGTCAATCGTTGTCTGTCCGCCAACCGTTACTTCCTCGGGCTCATAGCCGATAAAAGAAAAGACCAGAATAGCTTGATTATCAGGAACAGTAACACTGTACCTGCCATTTGCATCAGTGATGGCTCCGGAAGTGGTTCCTTTCACCTGAACAGAAACACCCACCATAGGGGAATTATCTGCTGAGGAAATCACCACACCCGAAACCGGGATTTGAGCAAAAGCGACTTGCATACCTCCTAGCAAGAGTAATGCAAGTAAAACAACCGTTTTTCTCATAGTTTAAAGGTTTAATTAATAATTAGAGTTAAGAATGTTTGAGTTAAGTATATAATAGTTAAGTTATTTCAGATCCGGGTTAATTTTTTTTCAGGTTAGTAATCAGATCTGTCATAACTTTATCGTACCACCCTGGCACTTCCTCCCTTCATCACTTTCTCTGCCTCGGCCCTTGTAGCCCAGTTCCAGTCACCCATAAATCCATGGCATAGCGCAGAATAGGCGGCTGAGAATTCAATCGCTTCTTGCGGATCCCTTCCTTCAAGCAGGCTGCAAATAAGTGCAGAAGCAAAGCTGTCACCACCTCCGGTTCTGTCAAGAATTTCAAGATTCTCATATTTTCTTGAAGCATAAAACTTATCTTTATAAAGCATAACCGTTTGCCAGTCATTCAGAAGAGCGGTTTTTACATGTCTTAAGGTTGTTCCTACCATCTGTACATTGGGGTATTGCTTAACAACCTGTTTGGCTACGGTTTTATAGTTTTCGGGATCAAGATCTGAATAGGATTCAGTTCCTCCTTCAGCCTTTATTCCGAGCATTTTTTCAAAGTCCTCTTCATTGCCAATGATCACGTCCACATAAGGCATCACCTGCTTCATAACCTCTTTGGCTTTTTCGGAGCTCCATAAAGTGGACCTGAAATTCAGGTCGAAACTGGTGGTAACGCCCAGTTTTTTTGCGATTTTCAGGGAAGCTATTGCCTCATTCGCTGCCTGATCTGAAATTGCTGTTGTAATTCCGGTGGTATGGAACCATTTTGTTTGCTGAAGGACATTTTCCCAATCAATATCGCCGGGTTTGATAAGGCTTATCGCAGAGTGTGCCCTGTCGTACATTTGTTTGCTTGCCCTGGGGCCTATGCCTACTTCAAGATAACACAAGCCATTTCTAACAGTCCCTTTGCCGTCGAATGGCACAAGGATTACCCCGGACATGTCAACTCCGTGTTCCCGGCCCTTGTTAATAATGTATTGTCCCGACCATATGTCTACCAGTTTCGATAACCATGCAGTTTTGTGTCCAAGCCTGGAAACATTTACAGAAACATTTAATTCTGCTGCAGCAATGGCAACCAAAAGATGTGATGACTGTTCAAGCCTTCCATGATCAGGCGCAGTGAACCTGATCATGGCCTCGCCAAATCCGATCAGATCATATTTTTTCTCCGTATTCATTATCTGTTTTATTAAATATTGTCGCTTATAGGTTCAGTCCTTTTCTGTTGAAAATAGATTTAGGCTTTCTGCCTTCAAGAAAATCAACTATTCCTGTGGCCGCTTCGCATGCTACCCTTACTGTGCATTCGTTCGTCAGCGCAGCGCTATGGGGGCTGATAATGGTTTTGGGACTCTTAAGGAATTCTTCATTCTCAACCGGAGGCTCGTTTGCCAGCACATCGAAAGCAGCCCCGGCAAGCCGGTTTTCATTGAGCATTTTTACTACGTAAGCTTCATCAATGATATTGCCCCGGGCAGTATTGATCAGGTAAGCCGATGGCTTCATCAGCGAAAGAAGCTTCTCACCGACATGATTCCTGGTTTCTTCGTTATGGGGCACGTGTATCGAAACGACATCAGCCAGCTTGTATACTTCTTCTTCATTGCTGTACCTGACTATTTCAGGAGGAACCACACTGTCGCTGATATAGGGGTCATAAATGATGACCTTCATATTAAAAGCAGCCATGCATTTTTTTGCAACCTGTTTTCCGATTCTGCCATACCCGATAATTCCCAAAGTTTTGCCGTCAAGATCTATCGGGAGATAATACCTCCTTGCAGTCTTGAATTTTCCCTGCCGGGTTTCCGAATCCAGGAACAGTAGGTGTTTGGTTACAGCGCCGATGAAAGCAACCGTATGTTCGGCCACTGTTACCGTATTGGCATCGGGAGTGTGCAACACCATAATTCCCCTTTTTGTGGCAGCTTCAATATCAACATTGTCAACTCCGGTACCCGTACGGCTGATCACTTTCAAATCAGGGGCCATGTCCATCAGTTCCGGAGTGAATTTGATGGTAGTATCAAGCATTACAGCAGTAACATCTTTAACAAGCCTCTTAAATTCCTCATGATCGCCTGATGGCATATACACCACTTCACCAGCTTTTCTTAATATGTTCAGGGCGTCAGGACTGACTTTCTCATTTACAAGTACTTTTTTCATATCAAACCTTCTTTTTTAAGATAATCTGCAATTTTCTTTCTTACATCATCAACTAAAGGCAGCAATGGCAACCTGGGATTTCCGCCATAAAGTCCGGCCAGATCCATGGCGTATTTTACGGCAGCAACGCCTCCGGTACCAGAAACGGATTTATTGAGCTGAATGACTCTTTCATTCAGTTTGAATGCTTCTTCATACCGTTTGCTTACAGTGAGATCATACAGCTGACAGGTTATTTCCGGAAATACATTGGCCAGGGAGATTACTCCTCCGGGAGCACCCATAATGAGGCCATTTACAAAGAAATTTGCGGAGCCGGGCATCACATTGAAAGTGTCTCTGACCGCAAGTAAGAAGCTTTCTATATTGCCGGTGGACGAATCTTTTACTCCAACGATATTGGGATGCTTGGCTACTTCTTTAACCAAATTAACTGACAGGGTTGTTCCACCACAAAATTGCGGTGCATTGTATACAAGACACGGTGTGGTAAGACTGCTGGCTACATCGGTAAAATATTTCAGAAGCACCGGGTCAGTCATCTCCTTCTTAAAATAAGACGGAGGAAGCAGCGTGATAAAATCAGCTCCCAGACCCTGCGCAATCTTTGCGAATTCAATTGTTTCTTTGGTAGATTCAAAAATACAACCGGCCATTACAACCTGGTCTGCTCCTTTGTTTTTGATAATTGTTTCCAGCACTTTCTCTTTTTCACTGTTGGAAAGGCTTTTATTTTCACCGTTGGAGCCCAGCGCAAGGTATCCTTTCAGCCTCGACTTGCCGTAGATATTCATATTGTCTTTGAGTTTATCGTATGCCACCTCTCCCTTATCGTCAAAAGGGGTTGTTATTGGGGCAAAAACTCCCATCAGTTTTTTTTCCATAGTTTTATAATATGTTATTGCTTTTGATTATTGTTAATGTCATATTGTCAAACCGTAGACTTCCGCAAGGTCTTTATGTGGTTTGAATTTAAACAGACAATCATTCAGATTGGAGCCCAGGACGGTTATCTTGTCAAGATCGCCTTGTCCCAGTCCTGCCTCATTCATTGACGACAGATAAAGAATCTGCGTTGGATCAAATCCCATTATTTTTGCCCCGAGTGAATCCAGCGCCAGCGGGTCGACACTGGCAAGCGAGATCTTTGTGTCTATAGGTGTTCCATCGATAGGTCCGTCACCCTCCATGGAAACGAAACCATCAATTACGGCCAAATCGGGATACGTTATTTGTGTAAGCTGGAAAAGATTGTAATGCAATATCAGGTCCTTTCCCACCGGCGGGAGCTTCATCCCTCTTTGGAAAGTCTTAAAATCCCACGCATGCATCTTGGCCTTGTCATTCGATGATTTATAGTCATTTATCGGGGAACCCATGAGTATGTTCTTGAGCGACAATGTCACGAGTGCATAATTGTGTGTTTTCATCTTGCCGACGGAAATCAGATACTGATCTCTGTCTGCAAAATTGCGGATGATACGGATTCCTATTGGTTTATTGCCATGAGGAGAGAAAACATAGTGATTGACAGTTGGCTCCAGGTTCAGGTCAGTGAGTTTAACACCATATTCTTTTTCCAGCGGAAGATATCCGTAGTTTTTAAAACCATCATAAGTGGTTACGTTGCCAAAGGAATTTGCTACGGATGATTCACCTATTTCAATCTGACCTTTGAACCGGGGCTTGATAAAATCGAGTACTCCCCTTACCGTGTCAACCCCGGTAGCACAAAGGGGGTTGGTTACCACCACGAAATTCGGTTTGATCAATATGCGATGTCTGCCTTCCAGGTCTCGCATTATTTCACTTTCAATATTTTTAAGTGCTTTAAAGGCGTTGTCGCGTTCATTATTCCCTTTAACCAAACTTACATTGGATGGTGTGAGAACTTTCTCGAAAGTGGCTTTTCTGCCATGTCCCGTATATACAGGCCCAGTAACTTTTGTGCTCTTTTGTGCAACAGATTCATACCCCGTAAAACCTAATCCAACAGTACCAACTGCAATGGCTTTCAATATTTCGCGACGATTCATTTTACTATGGTTTTGATGTAATTCAATAAAGATCAATGCATATTACTTTATGAGTTTCTCCCCTGGAAAACAACACTATTGGTTTCTGGGTGCCGGCATGGCCTGCCGTTCTTTTACATATGCCCTGATAAATTCAGGAGATGGAGCGGCTTTTGGGTTATCGAAATATTTTCCCATGGTCTCGGCATTATCGAGCATCCACTTGTTAAATTCTTCATTCATTTCCTTGGTAAAACCACCATCTGCCTGTTGTGCTGTGAATCTGCCCTCTTTTACTCCTTCATGGGCAAATACATCCTGCATACGCGTTTTTTCCGAGGTTTCAACAACCTGCTGTGCCAAATGAGGAGGAATAAACACTACTCCTTCACGCGAGCCCAGCACAATATCACCAGGCATCACAGTTACATAACCCACCTGAATAGGGCAATTGAGGCCGATTACCAGATTTGAACTATTGGCCTGGGGCCTGAAATCCCGTACCATGATATTCCACTTGGGATCCACACCAAGATTGCCATAGAGATCCCGCACCGTTCCTCTAATCACAGCACCATTGCCTGTTTTGGTCCATATTGTTGTGCCGAGGTTGTCTCCCACATGGGAGGCGTCCAGTATGGCTTCACACACATTGGCCACATATACATCACCCTTTTGCAGTTGATCAACACCCCAGGTATATTGACCCCGGCTTCTTCCGTCTTTCATTCCCTGCTGTTGGATAAGGCCATTGAGATCGGGACGGTATGGAAGAAAATGAATGGTTGATGCCCTGCCGCAGATAACTATTTCTTCACGCATCATTTTAAATCCACCGGTATATTGATTTGAGTAAGTCGGTCTTCTGAATTCGCCAAAACTTACGGGGCCTTGTCCTTCTGTATCACTTAACCCGTTAAGCGTTTGCCATGCTTCGGTAACCGAAACATATTGCATCCTTTGCACAATATCGTCAGATACCTTTGGCCGTCCGTCGGGAAAACGTTCACCTTTCCACAATGAGGTGTAATAGAGCATCTCATCCTTAGTGAGGGAAGTGGGTTGCGCGATTGCAGATGTATAGAATAATAATCCTGCCAATAAAGTAAGGCACAATGTGTAAGAAAGTTTCCTGATTTTCATGGTTAATCCTCCGATTTCTTGATTGTTATTATTCATGATCATGTTTTATTCAACAATATAAGTTAGGCGTTTTTTTTCAATTGAGGTGTTTTGATCCTGGGTTTCCGTTGACTCCAGAAACTGGCCAGAGATGAGGCTGCTATATTCATCCAGGTTCCGAAAATGAGCGGAGCCAGTGCCGCGGCAGCACTCTTAAGTACATCGTAGGCAAGGCCCACGGCAAGTCCTGAATTTTTTAGACCCACTTCGATAGTCAACGCTCTTACATCTTCATCACTCAGGCGCAGTGCTTTTGACGTTCCGTAACCCAGGGCAAATCCGATAATATTGTGCGCTATTACGGCAAGAAACAGAGTGGGGCCAATAGTGAGCAATGCGCCTTTGTTATGTGCTGCCACAATAACAATATACATCATAATGGCAACCAGCGACAGCTTAGGGAGCACAATATCCATCCAGTCCTGGGGGCCATTGGTACGTCGCACAATCAGCATGGTCACTGACACGATGGCTATAGCCCAGGCAACCAGAATAAGACCGGTTTGCAAGGATTTAACAGCATCAGGGAAAGGAAGGAAAATAAGAACCAACCCTATGACAAATGTGGCTATGGCGAGCAAAACAACATGGATATCCTTCTTAACCCATTCCAGATTTCCATATAATATTTTATTTGCTAAAATGCCTGCAAATATTGGGATTATAATCATATTTGCAATACTGATCATCATGCCGGCGGCGTCAACTTCAACAAGCTCACCTGCAAAAATCATCATGATAAAAGGGGTTACTATCGGTGACAGCAGGGTTGCAAATGTGGTAACTGTTACAGAAAGGGCAAGGTTTCCTTTGGCAAGGTAAGTCATCACGTTCGATGCCACGCCACCGGGACATGCGCCTACAAGAATGATTCCAGCTGCCACTTCGGGCGGGAAATTCCAGATTTTAATTATTATCAGCGCAGCAAGGGGCATGAGAACATATACCATAACAGTACCGGCTATGACAACAACTGGCTTTTTAAATTCCTTGACAAAATCTTTGAGGTTCAGCTTGGTGCCCATGCCAAACATGATTACCTGGATGGACGGTACAATCAGTATATTGGTGTTAAATCCCCAGTCGGTGAATATTTGCGGTAAGTATAATGTTAACGAAACAAATGCAAAAATCTGGAGTGTAAAAGAAAGACCTTTAAATTTCTCTGATTTCTGTGCGCTGAAAGCAACAGCATAAAACATGGCGAAAAGGACCACTCCTGAAATGGGCAGGTTTCCGTTTCCGGTGATAAGTAGCATAATTTCAGCAACGGCAAGCAGTGCTGCTATGGAAAGGTAGAATTTTATTTCGCTGGAATTATTCATAGTTGATGTTTACTTATTATTGGTTAAGAAATGAATTACAGTTTCTTTGATCTGATCAGGCTGAAGGCCGTATTTTCCTATTAATTGCTCGTACGGACCATTGCTTGCATAAAGGTCGTCAATACCAATCATCTTCATTTTTGCAGGATATTCCTGACTGCATATTTCAGCAATGGCACTTCCCAATCCCCCAGCCAAAAAATGCTCCTCTACGGTTACTATTTTTCCGATTTCCCTGGCGGCAGAGAGTATCAGATCACGATCCAATGGTTTAATCGTATGCATGTCGATGAGCCGAACGCTGACTCCCGCTTCTTCAAGGAGTCGGGCAGCAGCCACGGCTTTTGACAGCACCGTGCCGGTTGCGATCAGGGCCACGTCATGGCCTTCCTGAATGACAATACCTTTTCCAAGCCTGAAATCTATATCTTCAGGGTAAAGTACAGGCATGGGAGGATTTCCGATTTTCATATAGCATGGGCCTAAATGATTTAGCATGGCATGCACGGCTTTCCCAATGGTAACCGGATCTCCGGGATTGATAACCGTAACTCCGGGAATGGTCCTGATAATGGCTACATCATCAAGTGAATGGTGTGTAGAACCCAGCTGATCATAAGTAAGTCCGGCACAACGGCCTACAACTTTCACGTTCTGGTTCATGTATCCGAGATCATTCCTGAACATTTCAAAAGGACGTGCAGTAACAAAGGGAGCAATGGCCGCAAAAACAGGTATTTTGCCGGTTGTGGCAAGTCCGCATGCGAAACCAACAACGCCTTGTTCCATGATCCCAAATTCAAAATGCCTGTCAGGGAATTTTGCCGGGAAATTTCCCAATCCTGATCCCGAACTGCTGTCAGCTGAGAGCACCACAATGTTTGGATTCTCCGATGCTGCTTCCATAACAGCCTCTCCAAAAACCTTTCTCGGATCTTTTAGTTCATTCATCATAGTTCTGTTCCCTCCATTTTGGCTTTCAGCAGTTTCTCAATAGCATCCAGATCTCTTTCTGCCTGTTCAAGTTCCTGGGGCTTTGCTTTCCAATAGTGGTAACTGACTTTGCCCTCTGCAAAACTGAGTCCTTTTGATTTCAAGGTATCCGCTATAATTACTGAGGGTTTGCCTTTTTCAAAAGGAGTCTGGTTTACGGTATCAATGATTGTTTTCAAATTATGCCCATCAATGGTTCTTACACCCCATCCGAATGATCTCCACCTTTCGTCGAGAGGCTCATAACTCATCACCTCAACAGTAGGCCCGCTTATTTGAAGTTTGTTTCTGTCCACAAGAACAATCAGGTTATCAAGCTTGTGCATGGCGGCAGCAGAGGCAGCTTCCCAGTTGGAACCTTCAGCAAGTTCTCCGTCACCCATTACCACATAAACCTTTGAAGAAGACTTATCCAGTTTTAAACCCAAAGCCATGCCTCCTGCAATGGATAATCCATGGCCAAGAGCGCCCGTATTGGTTTCTATGCCGGGGAGCTTATGCATATTGGGATGGCCCGGTACCTTTGAGTCCAGAGATCCATAGGTGTCGAGAACTGATTTGTCAAAGAATCCCCGTTCAGCCAGTGCAGCATACAGAACCAGACATTTATGACCGGCCGACAGCACAAAACGGTCCCGCTGAGGCCAGTTTGGTTTATTAGGATCAACCCGGAGCAGGTTAAAATACAGGGCGGTCAGTATTTCTACCGATGAAAGCGCACCCCCAACATGTCCTGCTTCTCCCGCCCTGATGAGCCGTAGAATGTTCCGCCTCAGGTTCAGCGCGGTATATTCCAGGCTTAAAATTTCTTTACTATTCATTGAACTTATGGTATTAACGCTGATTCTTTCAAATCTGATGTTTTACGGCATATTCCATGTAGCAGGCAACTTTGGGTTCTGATGATGTGCCCGTTTGCCATCTTGCTTCCATCCAGGTTCTGACAATCTGTTTCGCAACTTCAGTTCCTGTTGTAAAGGCACCAAGAGTCAATACATTGCAATTGTTGCTTTTAACAGCCCTTTCAGCAGAATAGGTGTCGGCACAAAGGGCCGCATAAACCCCCGGTACTTTGTTGGCCGCAATACTCATTCCTATCCCCGTTCCGCAAAGCAGAATGCCCCTGTCAAAAGATTTTGCAGCAACTGCCTCTCCAACATCAAATGCCACCCGTGCATAGATCGGATCATCACTCCCGAAATCCTTCACAACATATCCCAGCTCTTTAAGCTGGTTCATGATAATTTCTTTGAGGGCCGCTGCATTGGGATCACATCCCACAGCAACCGTCATTTTCTTCTCTTCAGATAATTGTGTCATATCGATCAATAATTTCCAGACGTTTCAGATTCGTTTTTAAACAAGCTCTGCTATTATTAAAGTTAGTTGCTTTTTATCTAAATTAAAAGCGGACTTAATTAGATTGGTTCCAATTTAGTATTTTGTATACAAAATGATATGGATTCGAAGTTAATAAAAAATTGTATACAGAATACAGAAATAAGTTTTTTTTTACTTTTAAAATGTAATTTGTGATGCAAAGCCTTTAGGGCATTGCAATTGCGAATTTTGGAAATATGACCGGTGGGGTAGGGCAGCTAAAAAAGGCCCGATTGGCTAGAGGATTTGCGAAGACTAATAACTTTGATTAGGTGTGTTATTTATAGACACCTATTTATTATTAAGTAGTCCTGAATAGTTATTAAACTATACCAAAATGCAGATTTGTGATAGGTTTTAAACAGGCAATATATACGAAGATAATATTTATCAGCGGGTGCTATTTGTGTTTGTCAGTCTTACTTTTTTTCAGAAGTTCCATGGTTTTGCGTGTATGTTCACGAACCAGTTTCTCAGCCAGCTCTCCATCACCTTTTTCAAGGGCCTCAATTATAGCCATGTGTTCCGGCAGGCTTTCCTGTGGCTGACGGAGCATTCCGCCACGAAAGGTACGAATCGTATTATGCCCGAGAAACTCCAGTCGGGTGATCACCTTGTTCCCGCTGATTTTCATGATCATATCATGAAATTCCTGATCCGATTCAAGGTAATCGGGTATATTGATGTTATCGGTATCGATGAACTTTTCAAAAAGTGATTTTAAATAGTTTAGCTCGTTTTTGGTAATGTTCCTGGCAGCCCTGCGTGCAGCCATCCCCTCTAGAGCTTCCCTGCATTCAAAAGAATCAATCAACTGATCTATACCGACTTTGGTCACAAAATACCCGCGTCGTGGAATGCTCTCTATAAGCATTTCGTTTTCAAGCATTTGAAAAGCCCGGTGCAAAGGCATCCGGCTTACTCCAAACAAAGTAGCGATATGTTCCTGTTTTAGCTTTGCCCCGCTTGATAATTCATTTGACAGGATCATGCTTTTCAGTCGCTTATAGATCTCATAACTCAGGTCTTGATGTTGAATCTCCATTAGGTTTGGAATTATAAATAGGGCTAATTATTTTGTGGTCGCAAAATTAATTCTTTTTGTCTTAGTGCATTACAAAAAAGTAGTATTTCTATTGCTTTTAGGAAGAAACAACCAGAACATCATAGATATGAGCCTGTAAGACACGGAAGCATCCAACATGAATGGAAGGTGTTGAGAAGTTATTGCATTTGCCTGGGGCACAGAAGGATTCTGTTATGATTGGTTTGTCTATTGACCAATAAATTTATGAGCATATTCTTCAATTATCTCAGCACCATTATAATAAGTTTAAAAGTTGTTGGCATCTTTTGAGCGCTCATTTATTTTTTGGAGTTTGAAAATGAGTTTCCGTAATTCACAATGGTATCGAGCATTTCAGGGCTAACAATCAAAGAAACTTCTTCAATAAAAGAACTAATTCCCTGATCAGCATTCAATTTAACAATGAAAGGAGCGTATTCCTCTTTTCTGAGGATATGACCAACGATTAATCTGTTTACAATCATAAAATTAATAAATAATTTTACTATTGTCCGATTAATTTCTATTTCGTCCCATCCGGGACTTTGTTTTGTTCATTAATCTTTTTTCTACCAATATATTGTCCCTACGGGACGGTTCCGTTAGGAACCAAATATCGGTAGAAACAGAAAATAACCTGTTTAGCTTTTAAAGTCCCTTAGGGACGTAATAAGACAAGACATTCAAAAGATATAATAAATTTTAATCGGACAACAATGAAATAATTTGCAAATACCAAGGCATTAGGAATCGAAAATTACTGAATAGGGGATGTTTCACTGGTTGTTACGAATCAAAGTCAAATAAATCGGTTAAAGGTCAAATTTGTATACAAAATATTATCTTTGGATTCTTTAGGTTGTCAATAGTCACAAAATGTATAAAATACCAAAATAAAAGTATCGCTTATGAAACAATCTTTATTGCTTCTATCATTTGTAACCCTGATTTTTGGATTCGATCAGTCATTTGCCCAGAATCCGATTATTCGTGATCAATTTACTGCCGATCCGTCGGCCCGGGTTTTTAACGGAAAGGTTTATTTGTTTCCTTCCCATGATATTCGTGCCAAAGAAGGCATGGGTCGCCCCGGTTGGTTTTGCATGGCGGATTACCACGTGTTCTCATCAGAGAATCTTACCGACTGGACTGATCATGGTGTTATCGTCAGTCAGAACAAGGTGTCATGGGTTGATTCCACATCATACAGCATGTGGGCGCCGGATTGTATTTACAAGAATGGCAAATACTATTTTTACTTTCCTGCCAACAGCAACCAGAAAGTTACCGGCAGAAGATCGTTTGGCATTGGTGTCGCTGTAGCCGACAAGCCCGAAGGCCCTTATATTCCGCAACCCGAACCAATAAAAAACCTGCCGGGTATTGACCCGAACATTTTTATCGATAAAGATGGTCAGGCCTATATTTATTGGTCAATGGGAAATATTTTCGTGGCGAAACTAAAGGACAATATGCTGGAACTGGATTCGGAGCCGCAGGTGGTGAAAGAGATGCCTCAAAAGGGGTTGAAAGAAGGACCCTGGCTGTTTGAACGCAACGGAATTTACTACATGACCTATCCGCATGTGGAAAACACTATTGAAAGGCTCGAATATGCCATCGGCGATAATCCTATGGGTCCGTTCAAATTTGCCGGTGTTATCATGGACGAATCACCCATGAACTGCTGGACCAACCACCATTCATTTATTGAATACAATGGACAGTGGTATTTGTTTTACCACCAGAATGCCTACTCACCCAACTTCGACAAGAACCGGTCAGCCTGTATTGACAGTATGTTCTTCAATGCTGACGGTACCATCCGCAAGGTCATACCCACACACCGCGGAGTCGGACTGACCAAAGCATCACAGCAAATTGAAATCGACAGGTACAGCTTCATCAGCGAAAAGGGTGCAGTAGTGGAATTCCATGATACCTCTTACCGGTTTAATGGCTGGAAGACCATCTTGGATAAAAAGGGTGCCTGGATCCAATACAACGCAGTGGATTTTGGAAAGAAAAAAACCAAGGCCATTCAGATCAATGCATGTTCTGAAACAGGCGGAAGTGTTCAGGTCAGACTCAATAATGCCGGCGGCCCCGTGCTTTCTGAGGTTGTCATTCCCAAAAACAGGCAATGGAGTATTGTAACCGCCAAAGTGAAGAAGGCGCTGCCCGGAGTTCAGAACCTGGTGATCGTATCAACCGGTGATCATCCTGTGCAGATTGACTGGGTTTCTTTTAAATAAGCCTGTTCCGAAAAAGTATAAGCCATTAAACGACTCACAATAAATTCGAAAAAATGAAAAAAACCTGTTCTCCAATTACTCAAAAGCATATCATTGCTTTATGGATGTTTCTGGGATTCATATTGGCAGCTTTTCTGCCCTATACGGTAAAAGCTCAGTTACCCATATATCTTAATACATCCTATTCTTTCAAAGAACGTGCCGCCGACCTGGTTTCACGGATGACTCCTGAAGAAAAGCAAAGTCAGCTTGGCAATACCATGCCTCCGATTCCCCGGTTGGGCGTGAAAAAATACGATGTATGGGGAGAGGCCCTGCATGGTGTTATGGGCAGAAACGATAACAGTGGTATGACAGCCACATCATTCCCCAACAGCGTTGCTGTTGGCTGCACCTGGGACCCTGAACTGATCAAACGCGAAACCAATGTGATTGCTGATGAAGCCAGGGGGTTCAATTTTAATTACATTTTCACGCTTACCTATTGGTCACCGGTAATTGAACCTGCAAGGGATCCCAGGTGGGGGCGCACAGCTGAAACTTTTGGTGAAGATCCTTTCCTTGTATCGCAAATCGGAGGTGGCTTTGTTCGGGGGTTGATGGGTGACGATCCGACCTACCTGAAGGCCGTTCCCTGTGGTAAACATTACTTTGCCAACAATACTGAGTTCAATCGTCATAACGGCAGCTCCAATATGGATGACCGTGACATCAGGGAATTTTACATTTTTCCCTATAAAACAATGATCCAGAAAGATGACTTGCCGGCGATTATGACCGCGTATAATGCGGTTAACTCCATACCCATGTCGGCCAGCATTTATTATGTTGACTCGGTGATTCGCAAAACTTATGGAATGGATGGTTATGTTACCGGAGACTGTGGTGCCATATCCGATATGTTAACCGGTCACCGTTTTGCTAAAAATGCTGAAGAAGCAACATCGATGGGTCTAAAATCAGGTGTCGACTGTGACTGCGGCAGCGTTTACCAGGCCAGTGCAATAGCATCTTTGGAAAAAGGGTTAATTACTGAAGCCGACATGGACAGGGCTTTGGTTAATTTGTTTACCATCAGGATGAGGCTGGGCGAATTCGATCCTCCGTCAAAAGTTCCTTATGCAGGTATCAGGCCGGAAATTATCAATGATCCGTCGCATAACGACCTGGCCCTCGAAATAGCTACCAAAACTCCGGTGCTTCTGAAAAATAATACTGTTGCCAAAACAGGTAAAAAGGCACTTCCGTTAAGTGCCGGCAGCATTAAGAAATTAGCGATTCTTGGACCTCAGGCCGACAAAGTTGAACTGGGTGATTATTCGGGTGAAGTGGAAGCCAGGTATAAAGTTTCTCCGATAACCGGAATTCAAAACTACATTGGCCAAAACAAGCTGAACATTGAGGTTGTATCGAAACTGGGCGGAAATACTGACAAACGTACAGATTTCTTCAACATGGTGAAATTCTCAACTATTACTAAAGCCGGCGTTGTTAAGGAATTTGATGCAACCAGGTTCGATGCCTCAGCCAATGGCCTGATTACATCGGCAAGATTCGGCATGAGTTCTGTACGGGGCATTAAAGATGGCGACTGGACCTTATATCACAATGTGGATATTTCCGATGTGGATTCTATCCGTTTCAACATGTCGGTTTCCGGCGATGGTGGTACCATTGAAGTCCGTGTGGGATCTGCAACCGGAAACATACTTGCTTCAAAAAAAGTTGCTGCTCCGCAGCAGGCAGGTGGTTTTTTTGCACGTCCACAGAATGTTACAGCAAAGCTGAATACACTGGGTATTACTGGACCTCAAACCGTTGTTCTGGTTTACCGTGAAGCTGAAGTACCTGCAACTGACCAGGAAACCCTTGATATGGCTGCTGCCGCAGATGTGGCACTTGTATTTGTAGGTACCGACCAGTCTACCGGCCGCGAAGAATCCGACCGGTTTACCATTTCTTTGCCCGGTAACCAGAATGAGCTGATTCAATCTATTGCAGCTGTTAATCCCAATACTATAGTTGTCATCCAGGGTATGGGCATGGTTGAAGTTGAAAAGTTCAAAAACAATCCGAACATATCAGGAATTATCTTCACCGGATACAATGGTCAGGCACAGGGAGCTGCCATGGCTAAAATACTGTTTGGCGAGGTGAATCCCGGTGGGAAAACCAGTATCACCTGGTACAAGTCGCTTCAGGACCTGCCTGATTTTAACGACTACACTTTGAGAGGCGGCTCAGGTAAAAACGGCAGAACCTATATGTATTTCAGCAAGGATGTTTCGTATGAATTTGGATATGGCTTGTCGTATACAACTTTTGAATACAGCAATTTCAAAATCAGCAGAACCAGTATTGCACCAAACGATAAGGTAACTGTTTCTGTGGATGTGAAAAATACCGGTTCTGTTGATGGCGATGAGGTTGTGCAGGTTTATGTGAAAACTCCCGATAGCCCGGCATCACTCGAAAGACCTATAAAACGTTTGAAGGGCTTTAAACGCGTAACCATTCCCCGCGGACAGACCAAAACAGTAAGTATTGATATTGATTGTGCTGATCTTTGGTTTTGGGATGCTAAAAACAAGCGAATCACCTTCGATCAGGGCAAATATATATTTGAAATTGGAGCCTCATCAAAGGATATTAAAGGAACTGTGGAAGCAGCCATGAGTGGTGCGTACAATGCAATGCTGACTACTGTGGTTGCCGATTGCGACAAGGTGGTATTGCAACCCGGAAATACTGCACAAATGAGTGTTTCTGCATCCATGTCAGATGACAGTTTCTATGACATCGAAAAGGCAAAAGTTGCCTATAAAAGCAACAATACAACTGTGGCCACTGTTGACGCCAATGGTAAGGTTACGGCAATCGGACCCGGCACGGCATCGCTGTTTGCAGAGGTTACTGTGGACGGTACAACCTTATCGAACAATGTAGCTGTCAAAGTAATGCCCGATCTTGCGCCAAAATCGATCAAGGTAAACGGGAAGGATATCGCCGGATTCAACAAGGATACCAAAGCATACAGTTTTCTGCTCAAGAACAATGCTAAACTTCCTGTAATTACAGCCAGCGCAATGAGCAGCAATATTGCTGTTGAGATTGAACAGGCAAAAGGCTTACCCGGAACTGCAATTGTAAGGTTTGTTGACAACATAACCTATGAGAAGAACACTTACTACCTCAATTTTGATGTTCAATCAGTAAGTGATGAATTTGAGGGTTCTGTTGGCAAGCAATGGCAGTGGGTTCGTGAAAGCCAGGTCAATTACAGCTTCTCAAAGAAAACCGGATCTCTTACCATTACTACCGAAACCGGCGATATTTCGGAGAACAGCAATAATGCCAAAAATGTATTGCTTCAAAGCGCAAACAACGACTGGGTTGCAGAAACAAAGCTGACATGTTCACGTGTTCCATCACAACCTGAGAATGCAGGACTTCTGGCATATCAGGACGAGAATAATTTTGTAAAGCTGATGCTCAGGGCTGTTACCAAGACAAGCCGTTCGGGCCGGAATACTGCCGGTGCACAAGTGCAACCCGGAACCATTGATCTTGTTGTGGAAGAAAACGGCATTGCCAAATCAGTTGCATCCTTCAATCTCAGGGAAGAGATTACAGGCAACAATACACTGGCACTTAAACTTGAGAAAAAGGGAGATGCTTATACCGGCTATTATTCAATTAACGGTGGCGCGTTTGTGAAGCTTGGAGTAGCCTATGGCATGCTGAAGGACATCAGGGCCGGACTAATGGCCTGTGACGGGGTTATTATTCAAAGTATGAAGAACACATACTGGTTTGACCCCGATACTACCAAGCCCGATACGCCCTTTGATGTATCATTCGATTATTTCCGGATAATCAACAATTAAAAATAATATTACCAATGAGTGAGGCGGTCTAAAAAGGAGGTTTTTAGACCGTCTCTTGTTTTGATTCATAATGATTGTTTTTGAAGATGGAAGTCTTCACAAACAGAAATTTTCCTACCTTTACAGTTATCGCGAAAGTTATCGTGAGAGTGTGGTATTTGCTCTTCGCGACCTTTCTGCTTGCGGGTTGAAAATATAATTAATAACAACAATATGAGAAAAACGCTGCTTCTGTCTGTTTTCATGCTGCTGACCTTGGTGCTGTCGGCACAGCAATATCCCTTTCAGAATCCCGATCTGACCTCTGAAGTACGTGCCCGGGACCTGATCTCCAGGCTTACACTTGAAGAAAAGGCCCTGTTGATGTGTGATCAGTCGGATGCAATTCCGCGCCTGGGGATCAAAAAATTCAACTGGTGGAGCGAAGCCCTGCACGGGTATGCCAACAACGATAACGTTACGGTTTTCCCCGAACCCATTGGTATGGCAGCCTCGTTCAACGATGAGCTGTTGCTGGAAATCTTCAATGCTGTTTCTGATGAAGCCCGTGCCAAGTACAACCAATGGATTCAGGCAGGTAACGAAAACAAGCGTTTTCTGAGTTTATCTGTATGGACTCCTAATGTGAATATCTTTCGCGATCCGCGATGGGGAAGAGGTCAGGAGACATACGGAGAGGATCCCTATCTGACCTCGCGTATGGGTGTTCAGGTAGTGAAAGGGCTACAGGGTCCGGCCGATGCCAAATACCGCAAGCTGCTGGCATGTGCCAAGCATTATGCGGTTCATTCGGGTCCCGAATGGAGTCGTCACGAGCTCAACCTGAATAACGTGAGTCCCCGGGAATTATACGAAACCTATCTGCCTGCTTTTAAGGCACTGGTTCAGGATGCCGGTGTACGTCAGGTTATGTGCGCCTATCAGCGGCTTGATGATGAACCATGCTGTGGCAATACCCGGTTGCTGCAACGTATTCTGCGCGACGAATGGGGCTTTAAATACATTGTGGTGTCGGATTGCGGTGCCATAACTGACTTTTTCAACTCACACAAAGTATCATCAACTCCGGTGCATGCTGCTTCCAAAGGTGTGCTGGCAGGTACCGACGTGGAATGTGTATGGGAAAACTATCCCTACAAAACGCTTCCTGAAGGTGTTGAAAAAGGATTGCTTAAAGAAGAAGATATTGATGAAAGCCTGATGCGTGTGCTGATCGGACGCTTTGACCTGGGGGATTTCGATGACAATGCCCTGGTTCCCTGGGCGCAAATACCACCTTCCATATTGAATAACGAAAAGCACCGCCAGCTGGCACTCGATATGGCCCGTCAAACTATGACACTGCTGCAGAATAACAACAACATCCTGCCCTTGGCAAAATCAGGAAAGAAAATTGCCGTGATTGGTCCCAATGCTGAAAACAAAGTGATGCTGTGGGGCAATTACAACGGCACTCCGGTTCGCACCATTTCCATCCTCGACGGAATCAAAACAAAGCTCTCCGGCAATAAGATCTTTTATGATAAAGGTTGCGACCTGGTTGAAGACAAGGTGACCGACAGTTATTTCGGACAACTTTCATTTGAAGGCAAGAGTGGATTTAAGGCTACCTACTGGAACAATCCCAAACGTGAAGGCCAAAGTGTTACCACGGTTCAAATAATCAATCCGATTAAAATGACTACTGCCGGTCAGCACGAATTCGCATCGGGGGTGAAGCTCGAAGGTTTTTCAGCATTGTATGAAACCGAATTCACACCAAAAGTATCGGAAGAACTGGTGTTTAAAGGAGGTGCTACAGGATATTTTGAGTTGATTGTCAACGGTGAATCACTTCAGAAATATGAGAACTGGCGCACATTGCCGTCTCGAATTCCTTTTAAAGTGGAAGCCGGCAAAAAGTATAAAATTGAGATCCGTTACGCCCAGCTTAATAACTGGCAGGCCAATATTGAATTCGACTTTGGCAAAGAAGTGGCTGTGGATTATACGGAACTGATCAGCAAATTAAAAGGCATAGAAACCGTGGTGTTTGTAGGAGGTATATCGGGCAACCTCGAAGGAGAAGAGATGCCGGTTTCGTACCCTGGTTTCAAGGGCGGTGACCGCACCGACATGGAGTTGCCGGCAGTTCAGCGAAATTGCTTAAAAGCATTGAAAGCTGCAGGCAAGAAAATCGTTTTTGTTAATTGCTCAGGTTCGGCCATTGCGCTGGCTCCTGAAACACAGTCGTGCGATGCTATTCTGCAGGCATGGTATGCCGGTGAGTCTGGCGGTCAGGCTGTTGCCGATGTGCTTTTTGGTGATTACAATCCGGCCGGAAAATTACCAGTCACATTCTACAAGAACTCAGACAAACTGGGTGATTTTGAAGATTACTCAATGAAAGGCCGTACCTATCGTTACACAACCGATTACCTTTTCCCATTCGGATTCGGACTGAGCTATACACAATTCGAAATCGGCAATGCAACACTCAGCAAAAACAGCATCAAATTCAATGAAAAGGTGCAACTGACCATTCCCGTGAAGAATGCCGGCAAACGCAATGGTACCGAAATTATTCAGGTGTACATCCGCAAGGTTAATGATGTCGAAGGCCCGCTGAAAACACTGCGGGGATTCAGCCGGGTTGACGTGCCAGCAGGAAAGACACAACAGGTGACGATTGAACTTCCGGCTTCATCTTTTGAATTTTATGACTGGGCTCAACGCAAAATGGCCGTGACTGAAGGTGAATATGAGGTGCTGTATGGAAACAGCTCTGATACAAAAGATCTGAAAACCACCACCATTAATATTTCTGAATAAAATGAAATACCGAATAATCATTATTGGATTGCTTTTGCTGGGCAATGCAGTGGCCTGGTCACAACAGGCCACCGTGGTTGCCCCAAATGGCAGTATTAAGGTTCAATTGTTCAATCAACAACAGGCCAGTGCCGGTGAATGGTATTTGAATGTAAGCTTTATCAGCAACGGCAAAAGCAGTGAAGCCTTGCCTCGCATAAACCTGGGACTGGTGCGCAGTGATCAGGATTTTTCGAAAAATCTGAAATGGATAAAAACAGGTAAACCGGTATTCATTAATGAGCAATACACGGCACTACATGGTAAAAGGAGTCAGTGCCGGAATTCGGCAAATGAAATCATCGTTTCTTTTGAGAACCCGGATCGGTCAAAGCTCAACCTGATTATCCGGGCCTATAACGATGGTGTGGCATTTCGCTATGAGTTTCCCGATAAAGAAGGTACCTATGTGATCAGCGATGAAATTACTTCCTACAAGATTCCTGCCGGAACCATGCGCTGGATGGAAAAATGGGATATGGCAAACGAAGCACTATATACCCGCATTAAAGACGAAACCGTTCAGCAGACCTGGTCGTACCCGGCCCTGTTTCATACGGTTGATTCAAGCTGCTGGTATCTGATTCATGAAGCCGACCTGAACCGGAATTACTGCGGCACAAAGCTCAGCAATGTTGCAGATAAAGACATTTTTAAATTGACCTTTCCCGATCCGGGCGATGGGGAAGGCTCTTCCCAACCAACCATTGCACTTCCCTGGAAATCGCCCTGGCGTGTGATTATCATGGGCAACCTGGCAAATATTGTGGAGTCCACCCTGATTGATGATGTCAGCACGGCTACTTCCATGGCGAATACAGCTTGGATCAAGCCCGGTGTAGCCTCATGGAATTACTGGTCAAACAATCATGGAACCAAGGATTACCAGGTAGTCTGTGAATTTGCTGATCTGGCGGCTGCCATGAATTGGCCGTATACGCTGCTCGATTGGGAGTGGGATGCCATGGGTAATGGCGGTAAACTTGAAGATGCACTGAAATATATTCATTCGAAGGGTGTAAAGCCTCTGATGTGGTATAATTCAGGAGCCTTTAAATGGGTTCAGGCTACGCCACGCGACCGGATGCTTACACATGAAAGTCGCATCAAGGAGTTCGCCTGGCTGAAAGAACTGGGCGTGGCCGGCATTAAAGTGGACTTCTTTTTAAGTGAAAAGCAGGATATGATCCGATATTATCTGGATATCCTGGAAGATGCGGCTAAATATGAGGTAATGGTATATTTTCATGGCTGTGTTGTACCCCGCGGATGGGCTCGTACTTATCCGCATCTGATGACGTATGAGGGGATCCGGGGTGCCGAGTGGTACAACAACGGGCCTGAATTCACTGTTACAGCACCTGAACATAATACCGTTATACCATTTACCCGGAATGTGGTGGGAGCCATGGACTATACACCGGTTAACTTCACCAATTCGCAGTTTCCTCATATCACTTCATACGGACATGAACTGGCGCTAAGCGTATTGTACGAATCGGGAATGCAACATATGGCCGACCGCCCGGAAGGCTTTTACAGTCTGCCCGATGCAGCACGCACATTTCTGAAAAACGTACCCAATGCCTGGGATGATACGAAATTGGTTGACGGCTATCCGGGTAAGGATGTCATTATGGCCCGGCGCAAAGGAGAAGTATGGTATGTGGGAGGAATCAATGGTGAATCGAGAGAAAAACAAAAGAAAATAGCGCTTGATTTCCTTCCTGAAGGAGTGAAGTATAGACTCACCCTGATTGCCGACGGCAAACATGATAAGGAATTTAATACCCAAATCATGGTAGTGGATCAGTCAAATACTATTGATGTTAAACTTTTAAGACGGGGTGGCTTTGCAGCTGTTCTGAAACCAATAATCTGATTTCTTAAGTTAATCAATTTGAAATGGATAAAATAAAAGCGAAATGGATAGTATTGCTCATAATCCTATCCGGTCTGATTGGGTTTTCCAGGCTTAACGCTCAGACCATATGGCTCGATGAACTGGACCTGAGTGCTGCTACTCAGGGTTATGGTGTCCCCATGAAAAACAAATCACTTGACGGGAATAGCATAACTATTGCCGGCAAAACTTTTGAACGGGGTTTTTCAACACATGCTGTAAGTTCCTTAATGATTCTTCTCGAAGGAAAAGCTACACTGTTTACTGCCCTGGTTGGTATTGATGACGAAGTTGCAGGTCATGATCCGGCTGTTGTGTTTGAGTTATTGGGCGATGGTAAAAAACTGTGGTCGAGTGGCACCATGCGTTTGGGAGATTCTGCCCGGTTATGCAACGTGCAGCTTGCAGGGGTGCAAAAACTCGAATTGGTTGTAGCTGATGGTGGAAATGGCAATTATTACGACCATGCCGATTGGGCTGATGCAAAGTTTGAAACTACCGGTACAACCACTTTTAAAACATACAATCCCATTGCCAGCGAGCCATACATTCTTACACCAAAACCTGGTGCCAGCCCCAGGATAAACAGCGCCAAAGTTTTCGGGGTGCGTCCGGGTTCTCCGTTTCAATATTTAGTGGCAACTACGGGCGACCGTCCGATGGCTTTTTCAGCCAAAAAGCTGCCCGGGGGATTAACCATCGACCGGCAAACCGGTATCATAACCGGTAAACTTTTAAAAGCAGGAACATACGAGGTTACCCTGATAGCAAAAAACGCGAAAGGCAAGGCAGAAAAAAAACTGCGCATCATTTGCGGAGATCGGATTGCGCTTACGCCACCCATGGGCTGGAACAGCTGGAATTGTTTTGCAGGCGAGGTATCAGCCGATAAGGTGAAGCGTGCCGCCGATGCCATGGTGAAAAGCGGCCTGATCAATCACGGCTGGACATACATAAACATCGACGATTTCTGGGAGAATCACCGCGACTCGAAAGACCCGTCGTTGCGCGGAAAGTTTCGTGACGATGCCGGTTACATCATCCCCAATTCCCGTTTTGTGGATATGAAACCGCTGGCCGATTACGTACATAACCTGGGATTGAAAATAGGCCTTTATTCAAGTCCCGGCCCCTGGACATGCGGTGGTTGTGCCGGAAGCTACAGCTATGAAAAGCAAGATGCCGAAAGCTATGCCAAATGGGGATTCGATTACCTGAAATACGACTGGTGCAGTTATGGTAACGTAATCAACGGCTTACCCGATAACGATCCTTACAAGGTTTCGTCGTTGTCTTATAGCGGAGGTGCAGATGTGAACACTGCAATCAAACCTTTCAAAATGATGGGGGAATATCTTCGCCAGCAGCCCCGTGACATAGTATTCAGTCTTTGTCAATATGGCATGTCGGATGTATGGATGTGGGGCGACTCTGTTGGGGGCAACAGCTGGAGAACCACTAATGATATTACCGATACCTGGGTGAGTGTTAAGGATATTGCCCTGGCACAGGATAAATCTGCAGCATGGGCCAAACCGGGAAACTGGAACGACCCCGACATGCTGGTTGTGGGCACCGTGGGATGGGGAAACCCGCATAAGAGCAAGCTTAAACCCGATGAACAGTATCTCCACATCAGCCTCTGGAGCCTCTTTTCATCCCCACTTCTTATCGGCTGTGATATGGAGAAGCTGGATGAATTCACCTTGAATTTGCTCACCAACGACGAAGTAATCGAAATCAATCAGGATCCGCTTGGTAAACAAGCGACCTGCCTTCAAACCATCGGAGAACTGCGCATTTTCGTTAAGGAACTTGAAGATGGGAGTCGTGCCGTAGGCTTTTGCAATTTTGGCATTGATGTGATCGAACTTCAATACAATGATTTTGAGAAAATTGGTCTCGGTGGAAAGTTTAAAGTACGCGATCTGTGGCGGCAGCAGGATGTCAGCACAATTGATACCAATTCAGATAAAATAATGCTTAAAGTTCCTGCACATGGGGTAATTCTTTATAAATTTATCTCATCAAAGTAGCTCCGGATGAAAAATCTATTCATAAGGAATAAGCTGATTGTCATCACGGTTTTGCCTCTGATATTTGCTTTTTCAGGCCAAGCTCAAAACCCGATCATACAGACAAAATATACTGCCGACCCGGCTCCGATGGTCTATAACGACACTGTATTTCTTTATACCGGTCATGATGAAGACGATGCGTTCGGATTTAAAATGCAAAACTGGTTGCTGTATACTTCAACTGATATGGTGAATTGGACGGAGCATGGCGTTGTTGCATCACTGAAAGACTTCAGGTGGGTGACTCATGACAACGGTGCCTGGGCGGCTCAATGCATCAATCGAAACGGTAAATTTTATTTGTACTGCCCAATGCCAAGCGGGGTTGGTATTGGAGTTCTGGTTTCCGACAGTCCTTATGGCCCCTTCACAGATCCAATTGGGAAACCATTGATCAGTAATGGCCCACAAGATATTGACCCAACCATACTTATCGACGATGATGCCCGCCTGCCGGACGGGCAGGGCCAGGCATACCTTTACTGGGGGAATCCTGAATTATGGTATGTAAAACTCAACGACGATATGATTTCTTATTCGGGAGAGACCATGAAAATGTCCGATTTTGTCAAAGTAAAAGGCGAAAAAGATCCATTTCACTACCAGGAAGGACCCTGGGCCTGGAAACGCAACGGGTATTATTACATGGCTTACGCTTCAACCTGTTGCCCCGAAGGAATTGGCTATGCGATGAGCAAATCTCCAACCGGTCCCTGGGAGTTTAAAGGTATGATCATGGACGGAGACCCTCGCTCGAGCGGAAACCATCCGGGAATAATTGACTATAAAGGGAATACATACGTATTTGGTAACAATTATGCCTTGCTGAAACAAACAATGGCCAAACATTATGAAAGGCGCTCGGTATGTTTGGAAATAATGACATACAATCCGGATGGAACCATTCAAAAGCTACCGTTTTGGTCAACAGCAGGTGTGAAACAACTGGGTACCTTAAATCCATACAAGCGCGTGGAAGCCGAAAACATGGCCTTTAGCGAAGGTGTTAAAACCGTGTTTGAAACTGAGTGGGAACGTAATATATCATGGGACAAAGGGCGGAAGATTGCGGATAGATTATTTGTTACATCCATTCACAACGGTGATTATATAAAGATTCAGGGAGTTAATTTTTCAAATGGAGCAACATCTATTGATGTTAGCGTTGCTTCGTTGTATGGAGGAACGATCGAAGTCCATATCGACAAAATTAACGGGCCGGTACTCGGAATAATCAATATAAATACTTCGGGAGCAGGTGAGATTTGGAAAACAATTGCCACACCTGTAAAAAACATCAACGGAGTTCACGATTTGTACTTCGTATTCAGGGGAGAAAAAGACTTGTTTAATTTCGACTGGTGGCGATTTAATGAATAAATCAGATCTGTAATCCATCTTAAAAAAATAAACTAATGATAAAACTGACAGGTTTTTTATTCGGTGTTTGTTGCATTGCTGGAATCAGTTTTACTGCATTTGCTCAAAACAAATTATATCCCAATGAATTCCCTCTGAGTGATGTAACGTTGCTTGACGGTATGTTCAAACATGCCCGCGACCTCAATATTGAGGTGCTTCTGAAGTATGATGCCGATCGTTTGCTGGCTCCTTACCGGAAGGAAGCAGGATTATCTGAAAAAGCCAAAAGTTACCCCAACTGGGAAGGTCTCGATGGCCATGTGGCCGGTCATTACCTTTCGGCCATGGCCATGAATTATGCTGCCACCGGTAATGCCGAATGCAAGCGACGCATGGAATACATGCTGGCAGAACTTAAATCCTGCCAGGAAGCCAATGCCGTTAATTATCCGGACTGGGGCGTGGGTTATGCCGGTGGTTTTCCCAACAGCGCAAAACTATGGGCGGCCTTTAAAAAGGGTGATTTCAGTATTTATAATGCTGCCTGGGCGCCGTTTTATAACCTGCATAAAATGTTTGCAGGGCTTAGGGATGCATGGCTGTATTGCGGCAACGAATCTGCAAAAGCCATGTTTCTGAAATTCTGCGATTGGGGTATCAGCCTCACTGCTGACCTGACCGATGAACAGATGCAATTAATGTTGAACATGGAACATGGCGGCATGAATGAAGTCTTTGCCGATGCGTATCAAATATCCGGTGATGAGAAGTACCTGGCTGCCGCAAAACGATACTCACACAAAATGTTCCTCGATCCATTGTCGCAGGGAATAGATAACCTCGACAACAAGCATGCGAATACCCAGATTCCTAAATTCATAGGTTTTCAAAGAATTGCAGAGTTGGCTCAGGATGAGAAATACAGTAACTCAGGCAGTTACTTTTGGGAAACGGTTACCCGAAATCGTTCGCTGGCCTTTGGAGGAAACAGCAGGAGGGAGCATTTTCCGGCTGTGGATGCCTGCATTGATTTCGTGAATGTAAATGACGGACCGGAATCGTGCAACTCATACAATATGCTCAAGCTGACTCAGGATTTGTTCAGGATTAGGCCATTGGCCAAATATGCTGATTATTATGAACGTACCCTGTATAATCACATCCTTTCAACGCAACATCCCGAACATGGAGGATATGTGTATTTCACCCCGGCACGTCCGCGCCATTACAGGGTTTATTCAGCTCCAAACGAAGCCATGTGGTGCTGTGTAGGAACAGGTATGGAAAACCATGCGAAGTACAATAATTTTATCTACACCCACATAAAGGACACCTTGTATCTGAATCTTTTTATTGCTTCAGAGCTTAACTGGAAAGAAAAGGGTGTCATCATCACACAGGAAACAACCTTTCCTTATGAAGAGCAAACAAAACTCAGAATAACAGAGGGCACCTCAGATTTCAAATTAATGGTTCGTTATCCGGCATGGGTTAAAAAAGGCGATTTAAGAATTGCGGTTAATGGCAGGGATATTCCCTATTCGCCCCTTCCCTCATCTTATATTGGCATTGAAAGAAAATGGGAAAAAGGCGATATCGTTCAAATTACACTGCCCATGCACAACTCTGTGGAACATTTGCCCAATGTACCTGAATATGTTGCTTTCATGCACGGCCCGGTTTTGCTTGCAGCAAAAACCGGAACCGAGGACATGAAAGGACTGATTGCTGATGATGGCCGTTGGAGTCAGTATGCAGGCGGTGAATACCTGCCGGTTGATCAGGCGCCCATCCTGATTGATGATGACATTCAGCATCTGGGTGATCATTTGGAGCCTGTGAAGGACAAGCCGTTAAACTACAAGCTTAGTGCTAAAATGATCAATCCTGCAACGCTTACTCTGGAACCTTTTTACAATGTTCACGATGCCCGTTACATGATGTACTGGTTATCTCTGACAAATTCAGGATACAAGGCCTATACGGATTCACTGGCGAAAATTGAAACAGAAAAACTTGCGCTTGAAAAACGTACCGTTGATTATGTAGCCACCGGTGAGCAGCAACCCGAAACAGATCATGCCGTGCAAAAAGAAAACTCAGTTACGGGTAACAACTTAAATGAGTTTTATCGTGAAGCGCGCAACGGAGGTTTTTTTAGTTACGATCTGGCCACCAGGTCGGAAGCCAATTTAAGCCTGTTTGTACGCTATTGGGGAGCAGAATGGGGCAGCCGCAAGTTTGATATTTACATTGATGATGAGAAATTGCTGACAGAGGACAATACCAATAGATGGAACCAATCGCTGTTCAAAGATGTGGTTTATCAAATTCCGGTTTCCATGGTTAAAGGGAAGACCCATGTTCGCGTGAGATTTCAGTCGCATCCCGGAAGCACGGCTGGTGCTGTTTATATGATCAGGTTGCTAAAGACTGAGAACAATAATTAATCTCATAAAAAGAAATTCAGTAATTTGGGATAAAAACATAAATACAGAATAACATGAACGTCAGGTATGTTTTCATTCTTTTGCTTTTTTGCAGCTATTCATTGTTTGGACAGGTAAATGTTGAGAAATGGAAAGTCTGTGAGATTACACTTAAAGGTCCGTCTGAAGGAAATCCATTCAAAGAGGTACGTCTTTCAGGCAGGTTTATGAAAGGCCCCGATACAATAACCGTAAGTGGCTTTTATGATGGTGACGGCCTTTACCGGATCAGGTTTATGCCTCACGAGGAAGGTATATGGAACTATGTAACTGCCAGCAATATCAGAAAACTTAATAAGCGAAAAGGAAGTTTTCTTTGCACTCCTGCTTTGAAAGGCAATCATGGGCCTGTTGTTGTGAAGGATACGTTCTACTTTGCGTATTCTGATGGCACTCCGCATCATTCTTTTGGAACAACCTGTTATAGTTGGGTTCATCAGGGCGACAGCCTGGCTGAGTTAACTCTGGCAACTTTATCAAAGGGGTATTTCAATAAAATGCGCATGTGCATATTCCCTAAGAGTTATGACTGGAACAATAATGAACCTCTTTATTATCCGTTTGAGGGCAAGCCTTTAAGAAACTGGGATTACAGCAGATTCAATCCGGCTTTTTTCAAAAACATTGAAAAGCGAATACGACAGCTCGATTCCTTAGGCATACAAGCCGACCTGATTGTTTTCCACCCATACGATCGATGGGGATTCAGCTCGCTTGACAGAGCAACCGAGGACATGTATATTCAGTACATCATTGCCCGGTTCGCGGCTTTCAAAAATGTTTGGTGGAGCATGGCCAATGAGTATGATTTTATGGAAGCAAAAAAGATGGATGACTGGGATTACTATATTGATCAATTTGCCAGGCTTGATCCTTTTCATCACCTGATTGGCATTCACAACGGAGTACGGCTGTATGATCATACCAATAAGCTGATTACGCACGCGAGCATTCAGGGTGAAGATACGTACCGGGCCAAAGAATACAGGCTGAGGTACAAAAAGCCCGTTGTTTTTGACGAATGTCGCTATGAAGGGAATATACCCTGGTCGTGGGGCAATCTGACGGCCCAGTCGCTGACCGAGAAATTCTGGAGAGGAGTTACCAATGGCGGTTATGTCGGACACGGAGAAACCTATGTGACCGAACGGCCTGTTCGGTTCCCAAATGAATCTTCTGATGTTTTGTGGTGGTCAAAGGGCGGTGTCCTGAGAGGTGAGAGCCCTCTGCGAATAATGTTCCTTCGACAGATCATTGAATCGGCTCCGCCAAATATGAAACCGATTCCGTTGTTCACCTGGATGCCATTTTCCTGTATAGGAATAGAAGGTGAATATTACCTGGGTTATTTGAATGATGCCCAACCCAGAAGTGTTGTTATTGATCTGCCCAAAGATTCGTTTTTTAGTGTAGAGATCATTGATACATGGAACCTGACCATAACAAAGATTGAAAAGAAATTTTCAGGTCGTAGTCTGATCGAACTTCCCTCAGATCCATACATGGCTTTACGAATTGTTAAACTATGATGAGAAATGGAGTGGGAGCGTAGTTTGGCGCATGAGGCCAACACACGCATTATTTTTATGTACAGAACAAAACAAAATTCTTCATTATGAATCGCCTGTTATTATTAATTCTGGTATGTTTTACCTCGTTTTTGGCCTTCTCGCAGAAAAAAGCTGTGAAAAAGGCTGAATTACCTGAGCGCGTGATCAGCGTTGATTACAGCGCTGAAAAAGGTCCGTTGAATACGATGTTCAATGAGTGTGTGGGTGCAGGCCGTGCCAATGAAGGCCTCCGTGCCGACTGGCAACAGCAGCTTGCTTACGTGAAAAAAGAGTGCGGATTCAGGTATATTCGCTTTCACGGGCTTTTTACAGACGATATGGGGATATACAGGGAAGACAACAAGGGAAATCCCGAATACAACTACATGTACGTTGATGCGCTCTTCGACTACTTGCTGAGTATTGGCATCAAACCGTTTGTTGAGTTGGGTTTTATGCCAAATGCGCTGGCCAGTGGAAAGGAGACAATTTTTTGGTGGAGGGGCAATGTTACACCCCCAAAAGATTACGACAAGTGGGGGGCTTTGGTAAAAAATATTACCGAACACTTTACCCAGCGCTATGGTGCCGATGAGGTTAGAACCTGGTATTTTGAAGTTTGGAATGAGCCCAACCTGAATCCCGGCTTTTTTACCGGTACGCAGGAGGATTATTTCAAAATTTATAAGTACAGTGTTGAAGCTGTAAAAAGCGTGAATCCTGAATACAGGGTTGGTGGTCCTGCAACTGCCGGTGCGGCCTGGGAAACCGAAATGATCGATTTCTGCACGAAAAACAATGTGCCCATCGATTTTGTCAGCACCCATTCATATGGAGTAAACCAGGGATTTCTTGATGAGTATGGAAACTCAGGGACCCGGCTTGCTCCACAGGAGTTTGCAGTAAGTGGTGACGTGCTGCAATCGCGCAAGGAAATTGCCAGTTCGCCAAGACCTGATTTGGAATTGCACTATACCGAATGGAGCGCTTCCTATACCCCTGCCGACCCCATACACGACAGCTATCATGAGGCTGCCTATGTATTACAGAAATTGAAACAGGTGGGCAACGCAGCACAATCAATGTCGTATTGGGTGTTTACCGATATTTTCGAAGAATCGGCCCCGCGGTTCACGCCTTTTCACGGTGGGTTTGGAATGCTTAACACGCAGGGAATCAACAAACCGGTATTTTATGCCTATCAATTCCTGAACCAATTGGGGAAAACAGAACTGGTCAATAACGATGAAATGTCATGGGTCTGTAAAGATGAGCAAGGCAATGTGCAAATCCTGGCTTATGATTTTACATACACACTGCCTGATTCAATAAACAATCAGGTATACTACATACGCGATTTACCTGCAAAAGACAAAGGAAAACTCAAGCTGAATATTGCAGGAATGCCTGAGGGAAAATATTCGCTTCAGGTGTATCAAGTAGGCTATCGTGTTAACGATGCCTATACAACCTATTTCGACCTGGGAAGGCCAAACCAGCTTACCCGGCAGCAGGTGGAGCAGATTAAAAAAATCAATTCGGGTGCCCCGGTTGCTTCTGAAATAGTCAAGGTAAATAAAGGAGAGCCATTAATGAAAGAATTGAATATCCGTGAGAACGATGTGTACCTGCTGAACTTTGTTAAGCTCTAATATAAGGGAATACAAAAAAATAGAATTTCATCTTTGAGTACTCTTTATAAAGTCAAAAAACAAATTATGCCACTAAGACACCAAGGCACCAGGTTTATTGTTATATTCTCATATGCAGTATTATAGAAATTGCGTTCTTCGTGTCTTTGTACCTTCGTGGCTAAAACGGATTTTTAAAATTGGTCTCATCTATAAATAATTGAAAGCAATGAAGCCAATAATAAACTGCTTACTGGTTTCAATCGGAATTCTCTTCTTATACGGAACAGGAGGAAATGCCCAGCAACTTTATGTTGGTGCCAACTACCATCCTCATGATGATAAGAATCGGGCAAAAATAGAAAGCGACATTGCATTGATGAAAGCTGCGGGGTTTAACGTTGTTCGCCTCGGACATCTGGCATGGGATAGTTACGAACCATCAGATGGTGTTTTCGACTTTGAATGGTTCGATCAGGTAATGGATGATTTGCATAAGGCCGGTATAAAAGCAATCCTTGATATAGCCATTCGCCCTGCCCCCATTTGGCTTCACAGGAAATTCCCATCCATCGATGTAGTGAATGCCAATGGAAACGTGCAATATCCGAACCATCGCTATATGGAAGATGTGGGTGACCCCAACTATCAGAAATATGCGCTGCGATTTACCGATGCCATAACAAAAAGGTATGCAAACCATCCGGCATTGCTGGCTTTCGGCATAGACAATGAATCAGGTGACGGTCCGATTTCTTATTCCGAAACAGTAAGGCAACGCTTTATTCAATGGTTAAAATCAAAATACAGCAACGTAGAAACTTTAAACAGGGCCTGGGCAACACAACGCTGGTCGCGAAGAATCAACCAATGGGAAGAAATCGGATTACCGGTTGAGGGAGTGAAAAACGGGGCTCCTGAAAAGATATTGGATTTCAGGCGTTTTGTGTCCGATGAAATCAATGGCTTACTTTATAAAGTGCTGGAAGTTGTTCACAACAATGCTCCCAATGTCCATACCAACACCAATGCATGGTACTATAGTCAGATGAAGTATTTCGATTATGCTGAAATTGCCTATTCGGGAAGAATGACACGCCAGGGTTGTGGTTTCTATCCCGGCAATTCTTTAACAACCAATTGGGGCGTGATGAATGCTGCCTTTGGAATTCAGCGGATACAGTTCGAAAGCGACAACCCGTTTTGGTGCAATGAAATGACCACGCACAATGCCGTACCCAACTCAATCCGCAAATCGGCTTATGCTTCGTTGATGTATGGCAACCAGATGGCCTGCGGATGGACATGGCAGAGTATGCATGCCGGTGAAGAGCAATTCCTTGAAGGAATGTTGGATTGGGATGGCGTTCCAAACCGTAAATACGATGAGTACAAGAAAATAGCAGCGGAATTTAAAAAAATAGAAGAATTCTTCCCCTATAAACTTCAGGCTGAAGTCGGTCTGGCTTTTTCCTTTCCCAGTCAGATTGCCAGTGCCGGTTTTCCCGAACAACATGAAAACCAGTTGCAGGCTTGTTGGGACCTGTTCTATTGGCGCAACATGGATGCCAGGGTAGTTGAAATCAGCAGAAGTTCATTGAATTATAAAATCTTATTTGTTCCCGGCGTTGCTGTAATGGATGAAGTAACTGCCAATAAAATCCGTGATTTTGTAAAAAATGGAGGAACGGTAATAATGACAACCAATTCGGCCATTGTTGACAAATCCGGACAGGTTTTCGCCTCCACACGCCCCGGACTTTTAAACGATGTATTTGGCATCCGCGTTGGAAGTTATGAGGAAACGGAGATGTTTAATGAGATATCACGCAAGGCATATAAAGGTAAAAAGCTTGAATTAACCTATAAGGGAAAATCAATGGTTACCGAGTCGGCGAGATTTGATATTATTCAGCCGGCAGGGGCTGAAGTAATAGGCTCACTAACCAGTCTCGACAAGGATTACCCGATTATTACCTCAAACAGATTTGGTAATGGCAGGGCCATTTATGTAGGTCTGCCGGCTAAGGGCGAGGTATTGGGCCGTTTACTTGACGACTTAATTACAGAGCTTGGAATTAAAAAGGGCCCCGATGTTCCGTCGGGTGTGATGGCCCGACAAATAGACGACAACCATATCCTGTACCTTAACGTGAGCGGTGAGCCAATAGAGATTCAAATAAAGGGAAACGCACGCAGTATCCTTTTTGATAAGAATTACGAGGGCCGTTTTACAATTTCCCCGTATGAACCGGAATTTATTGAACTCAAATAAATTATTATGAAGAAGCTCCTTGTTGTGTTTTTGTTTTTGATTGTGTTTTCGGGAGTTGAGATAAAATCTCAAAACGCTATGCAGTTTTTTCCTGAAAAGGACCTGATTACAACCGGCATATATTACTATCCCGAACATTGGAACGAGAACCAATGGGAGCGGGATATTAAAAAAATTGCCGATATGGGCTTTGAATTTGTCCATTTAGCAGAGTTTGCCTGGTTCAAAATGGAACCTGAAGAAGGTAAATTCGAATTTGCCTGGCTTGATAGGGTAGTTAACCTTTGTACAAAATACAATCTGAAAGTGCTCATGTGCACGCCTTCTGCTACTACACCAACATGGATGCGGCTAAACTATCCTGAGACATTTATTATGGACGGACATTATATCCGTGGTGAAAATGGCACACGCGGATTGGAATCCATCGTCAATCCAAAATTCAGAATGTTTGTGGAAAGAATTGTGACTGAGATGGCCAAACGTTATGGACAGAATAGCCATGTCATCGGTTGGCAATTAGACAATGAGCCACAGGCTCTTTCCGATTACAGCCCTTCTTCGCAGGAAGCTTTCAGGCTGTGGTTAAAAAACAAATATAAAAAGATTGATGCACTGAACATTGCCTGGGGAACTGCATTCTGGAGCCAGTGGTTCAATAGTTTCGACCAGATCATCATTCCCAATACAAACCTGGTGGGTTGGTGGGGAAACAATCCTCATGCCCTACTCGATTTTAAAAGATATCTGGCAGATTCGCAAGCTGAATTCCTTGATTTTCAGGCCGGCATTTTGAGAAATTATATCTCTAAAAATCAATATATTACTACAAATTACACGGCAGTATGTACAGGCGCTGACCCAATGCGCACAAAGAAACTCGATTTTGCTACTTATACAGCCTATCCCAATGGTGGTGGCGATAATTTAGGCGATCTTGGCTTTCGCATGGGTAACAGCAGCGTTATTCTGTTTGCATCGGAGTACTACAAATCAGTTGCCGGGGTGACCGGGGTACTTGAAATGCAGCCTGGTCCGGTTAACTGGGGTGGCTACAATCCGCTCCTTTTACCCGGTGCGGTGCGCATGTGGTTATACCATGCTTTTGCAGCCGGTGGAAAACTTGCCTGCTCTTATCGGTTCCGTCAGATTCTTTATAGTGCTGAGCAATACCACTCGGGGATAATTCAAACTGACGGTGTGACCCCATCACCCGGAGGGGAAGAATATATGCAATTTATGAAAGAGATTAATGGGTTACGCAAACAATACAAACCGGGTAAAGTACTTCCCGAAAAACTGGCTACCCGGTCAACTGCCATACTCTGGAACTTGGAAAATTATTGGACAATAGACAGACAAAGGCAAACCTACCAGTGGGATACCTGGAATTTCCCTGTTAAGTTTCTGGAATTGGGAAAATCCTTAGGGGCTCCGGTTGATGTAATTTCCGAGTCAGCCGATTTTGCGAAGTACAAGTTTCTTATAGTGCCTGCTTATGAAATGGCCGATTCGGTGTTGTTTAAAAAATGGAGAAATTATGCTGCCAACGGCGGGCATTTAATTTTAACCTGTCGCACAGCAACCAAAAACCGCCTGGGTCATTTTTGGGAAGCAGCAATAGCTGCGCCAATATCAGGGCTAATCGGAGCCCGGGTAAGAGCTACCGACATGCTTTCGAGCAATGCGAAAGGCGATATTCTTATGAAATCAAATCATTACAACTGGAATAACTGGGCTGAGCTGCTTGAGCCTGATAAAGACACCGAGGTGCTGGCAACATATGATAATCAGTATTACAAAGGCGAAGCGGCAGTTGTGCGTCATTTGGTTGGCAAAGGCTCTGTTACCTATATTGGTGTCAATACTGATGATTCAAAATTAGAGAAGGACATCTTAAGGGATATTTACACCAAAGCAGGGGCTAACGTTGAAGATTATCCCCAGGGTGTTTATGTCTACTGGCGCGATGGATTCTATGTTGCTATAAATTATTCATCAGATGATTATACTATGAAAATGCCGGAATCTGCTAAAATACATATTGGTGACAAAGTATTAAAACCAGCAGGCGTATTGGTTTGGAGTGAATGATTTTCAGTAACGGGAAATATTTCTTTATCAATCCACCGAACAGATTAACTGTTTCATATACTATAATGATTAGATCGCTTTTAAGTTGTTTTGTTTTTCTGTTTGTTCGCTATGATTCGGTTAATACTGGTAGAATAAGCGTTGTGGTAAAAAACCTGGAAGAAGTTAATGTAAACATTCATTCATCAGGAGTGCTAACAGGTTCTTTCCTAAATGCAATAATTGTTAAATAATTATTTCAAATGAAAATTCTTCAGGATGAAAAGATTTTTAATGTTCGGAATTGTTGGACTGCTAGGGATGGTATCCTTTAGCTGCCAACAAACCAAATCTCCCGAACCATATGGCCCCGTTCCGTCTGAAAATCAAATCCGCTGGCAGGAAATGGAGTATTATGCATTTGTTCATTTTTCATTAAACACGTATACCGACCAATCATGGGGCTATGGTAATGAAGATGTAAAACTATTCAATCCCGAAAAGGTTGATTGCCGTCAATGGGCACGTATCTGTAAAGAAGCGGGTATGAAAGGCATTATTATTACAGCTAAGCACCATTGCGGCTTTTGCCTGTGGCCTTCGAAATACACGGAATATTCGGTAAAAAACGCTCCATGGGAAGACGGAACAGGCGATATGGTTCGCGAAATGGCCGATGCATGTAAGGAATACGGATTGAAATTGGGTATCTATTTGTCGCCCTGGGACAGAAACCACCCCGATTATGGGAAGCCCGAATACATCACCTATTTCCGGAACCAACTCACCGAATTGCTCACCAACTATGGCGAAATTTTTGAAGTGTGGTTCGACGGGGCCAACGGTGGTGACGGTTATTATGGGGGGGCTAACGAAACCCGCAAAATTGACCGCACCACATACTATGACTGGAAGAACACCTATGTCTTGATCCGCAAATTGCAACCTGGTATTGTAATATGGAATGACGGAGGTGACCGGGGCGACTTGCGTTGGGTAGGCACTGAGGAAGGCTTTGTAGGAGAAACAAACTGGAGCTTGCTGAACGATACCGGTGAAGTAACCTGGAAT
>CAZLLD010000026.1:0-43509 GCA_964560225.1 uncultured Bacteroidales bacterium | reverse complement strand
GGGTTATGAGCCCAACGAGCTACCAACTGCTCCACCCCGCAATATATTTTTCAAAATCATTTCCTTCAAGTTGCGACTTTGGATTATAACCCAACGCCCCGCATCATCTGCGGGGCCACCCCGCAATATTCGGAGGGCAAAGATACACTATGTTTATCAGAAAAAAAATTGTTTAATCACAAAAAACAAATATTCATACTGCATCTCTTTAATAAAAGGGTATACAACAATCTCTATAAAAATTGTAGTTATTTTATTCTATCCTATCAGAATTGTCTGTGGTAATCAATGCAGCCCCTGATAGGTTGGGATTGCCTTGATCAGAAAAAAATCTTAATTTGGTATGAATCGAAAAAGTGTTTAGGAGCAATTATGACCTTTTATCGCAATAAATACCGTGTTGAAACAACCCGCCTTCGAAATTGGGACTATACATCAGATGGCCGCTATTATATTACCATTTGTACCAAAAAACGTGAACAATTTCTGGGAAAAATTGAAGAGGGTGTAATGATATTGAATGAATGTGGACGAATTGTTGAACAATGTTGGTTCGATCTGGAAAATCATTACCACAATTTACGATTGGATGCATTCGTAATTATGCCAAATCATATCCATGGAATCATGATCATTGACAATTCAATCAACGTAGAGACGGGTTTGAAACCCGTCTCTCCCATAACGAAACCCGTCTCACAATCAGAGACGGGTTTGAAACCCGTCTCTACACACGGGATATTTGAATTCGTGCGGGCATTCAAAACATTTTCATCGCGGCGTATGAATGAATTGGATAATACCCCCGGCAAAACACGTTGGCAATTTCGATTTCATGACCATATCATCCGGGATGAATTTGATTATGTCAGAATTAAACAATATATACAGGACAACCCATTGTCATGGGAAAATGATTCTCTGAAATAATAATTCCTGCCCCCGCTACTAAAATGAATCCTCACTGAGATCAGTGGGGATTTCTTATTTATATATTCAGAATATTCAGGAAATGAAATTTTGGCATTTGGAGCACAAATCATGGAATGCATATCAATATGTTCATTAAATCCCAAAAAATTCTAGCTTTACAACTCATTATTTTCTTTGTTATGCCCGGTTTGCATTTTCAGATTTTAGCAGGTCTCATCACGTTTTCCCAACTGGCCGCTGCAGGTATTCACAACCCTTATGAGCAAGGGTATTATGAAGCCCCATTCACTGTTACCATTCCGGTAATCGACGGAAATGGCAACGATACCTGCTGGAATAAGGCTGACTGGGCACCCATTGACCAGGTATGGATCGAAAATGCCGTTTCGGAAACGGATTATTCAGGCAAATTCAAAGTCATGTGGACCCCGGACCGGTTGTACCTGTTGATTCAGGTTACCGACGATTCGTTGCGTTTGCAGCCAACCGGCCTTGCTGATGTGTGCAGCAATATTTACCAATATGATTGCACGGAAATATTCATCGATGAAAATCATTCCCGGGATGTGAATTATTCCGGAACCTACAAAGCCATCGCCTACCACATGGACACCACGCATGTTTGTTATTACATAGGCGGTTCAGCCGGCTGGGTAAGGCTGGACGATCATCTGAACTACAAGATGAAAAGGGTGGCATCACATACCTTTGAATATGAATATGAATTGAAAGTTTTTAACGACACCTATGCTGACGGCGGTCAGAACACTCCCGTTCAGCTCACACCCGGAAAGCTATTGGGATGGTCATTAGCCTATAATGACAATGATCTCGGAACAACAAGGCAAAATATGTTTGGCTCAAAATTTATTGCAGGAACTGATAAAAACATCAGCTATTACAATGCTTCGGCATTTGGTGAGCTGAAACTTGTTGGCGGTGATGCTACTTCGGTAAATTCACCGGCTTCATGCGATCCGGCTGATTTGAAAATCCGAAGAGACGGCGGGATACTTCAGGTTGCCTATTCAAGCGACCGCATCAATACGCAGGTTTTCATTCAGTTATTTGATATTTACGGAAGACAGCTGTTCAATTTGACTGAATTCAAATCAGGAAATCATATCGAAAAAGGATTGGATATTTCCGGTCTGTCAAAAGGAATTTACATGGTCAGGGTTGCTGAAGGAAGTATCCATAAATGTGAAAAGATCTGTTTGCGGTAATGATCTTTTATATTCCTGTTTTGTCAGGAATGGTCCACACTACAACCTGCGCAATACGTATTGCTACCCGTAAGTCTCTTCGGCAAATGCCTTGTACCGGGCCAGAATTACCGCCCTCTTGGGTTTCAGCGTTTGTGAGAGCATGCCGTTGTCAATGGTCCAGGTATCGGCTGAGAACAGCCATTTCCGGATCCGCTCATAATCAGCCAGGGTTTTGTTCACTCTGCCCACTTCCTTATTCAACAGATCCACCACCTGGGGATTCTGAATGAGCTCTTCATTGCTGACTTCAGTGTTGATACCTTTTTTAGCGCACCACTGTTTCAGCGCATCTGTTTTTGGCAAAATAACTGCGGAGGCAAAATTCTGATCGGCGCCAAAAACAAAACCGTTTTCGAAGTAGGATGATTCGCGGATTTTGTTCTCGATTACCTGAGGGGCAATGTATTTGCCCGATGAGAGTTTGAATATCTCCTTCTTCCGGTCGGTGATCATCAGGTACTTCCCATCTTTCAGGTACCCGATATCCCCCGTGTGCAGCCAGCCATCGGCATCAATGATTTCCCGGGTGGCCTGCTCATCCTTATAATAGCCTTTCATCACATGGGGACCGCGGACCAGGATCTCCCCGTCATCCGCAAATTTCAACCCGGTTCCGGCAATAGGCGGCCCGTTGGTTCCCAACTGGTTGTTGGCAGGAGGATTTACCGAAATAACGGGAGAGGTTTCTGTCATGCCGTAACCCTGGTACAAATGCAGTTTGGCAGCTGTAAACAGCCTGATGATGTTGGGCCGTATCGATGCGCCGCCGGTGACAACCCACAACTCGTGTCCGCCGAACGCATTGCGCCATTTACTGAAAACCAGCTTGTCGGCTAAACGATGCCGGAGCCGGTACAACCAGTCCTTTCGTGAATTGTCGAAGTTATTCCCGAAATGCCAGGCCATTTTGTAAATGCTTTTTTTGATCCCCTTCAGGTTGTTGCCGGCACCTTCCAGTTTCGAGTACATCATTTCGAGCACCCTTGGCACCGCGCAAAATCCGTCGCCCTGAAAACTGGCATGGTCTCTTTGTATGGTCTGCATGCTCTCGGCATAATAAATGCTGATTCCCAGCTGCTGGAACTCATAATTCATGGTTCTTTCATAGGCATGGCACAGGGGCAGAAAACTCAGCATTTTGTGCTGCGAATTGGCAGTCTGCAATAAGGCATGAGCACGCGAATCAAAGGTGAGGTTGCCGTGCGTGAGCATCACGCCCTTGGAAGCGCCCGTAGTGCCTGAAGTGTATATGATGGTGGCTACTTCATCAGGCGATACTTCTTTGATGTTTTGGGTAATTCGTGCATGGAACCGCTCCCGGTTGCTTTTGCCCAGGGCAACAAGGTCATCAAAACTGAAACCGCAACCGCAGCTGTCAACGGTCATCATTTCAGCGCGATGGTCCATTTGCGCGATAATCGGCGATAATTTGTCATACAGCAGTTTATTGCCGACAACGATCAGCTTTGAGTCGCTGTGATTGAAAACATGCAGGAACTCATCGGGACCTAAGGTCTGATAAACCGGGACCATAATCAGCCGGGCCAGTGTGCAACCCATATCCATAAAATTCCATTCGGGACAGTTGTTGCAAACAACGGCAATTTTATCCTCAGGTTGAAATCCCTTTGCCAGCAAACCCAAAGCCACGTTCCAGGAAGCCTCGATGTAATCGTCGACACTGTATTTCACCCATTTGCCATCAACCACCTTGGCGAAAATGTCATCCTTGGGAAAATTCGTTTTGAGGATTTCAAGGTAATCGAATGTTCGTGTTGGTATCATGCGCAAAATTTATATCTCAAATAATAAATTACAGCATTCTTTTAATCCATTTAAAATATTTATATGGCGGGTACTTCAAAGGCAATTCAATCCATGCAGGTGTATAAACCATGGCCCTTGCGTTGCTGAATGCCGCGAAGCTGTATTTGCCATGATACTTCCCCATGCCGCTGTTGCCCACACCGCCAAACGGCATGCGGTGATTGACAATATGCAGCAGCGTATCGTTGATGCAACCTCCTCCTGATGTGGTTCTGTTCAAAACTTCTTTGGCTGCTTTGTTCTTGCCGAAGTAATAAAATGCAAGCGGTTTTTCATGACTATTCACATAGTCGGTTACTTCACCGATATATTCAAAAGTCATCACGGGTAATACGGGCCCGAAGATTTCTTCCTGCATGACCGGGAAATCGGATTGGATTTCATCAATCACAGTGGGAGCAATGTACTTCTCACTCAATTCTACTTCGCCTCCGAACCGGATTTTCCCGTGTTTCATCAACAGCTGCAGCCGTTCCATCGCCTGTTTGCTGACTATCCGGGGATAAAATTTGCTGTGCCGGGGATCGTCTCCGTGCATTTCCCTGATGGCTGCCTTCATTTTCTCAAGCAGTTGCTCCTTTACTTCTTTATGCACGAACAAATAATCCGGAGCAATGCAGGTTTGCCCGGCATTAATGCATTTCCCCCAGGCAATGCGTTTGGCAGCTACGTCCAAATTTGCGTCGCGGTCAACGATACAGGGACTTTTCCCACCCAGCTCGAGCACCACGGGCGTCAGGTATTGCGAAGCGGCTTTCATTACCGTTTTGCCCAAAGAAGGGCTTCCTGTAAAGAAAATAACATCGAATCTTTGTTCGAGCAAAACCTGGTTCACTTCGCGGTTGCCCTGGGTAACGGCGATATAATTCGAATCGAAGGTTTCCGCCAGCATCTCCTCCATCACACTGGCCACGGTTGGTGTGTAGGGAGAGGGTTTCAGCATGGCACAACAGCCCGATGAAATGGCACCTACAAGGGGATTCATCAGCAACTGGAACGGGTAATTCCAGGGCGCTATGATCAGGGCAACACCCAGCGGTTCCTGCAGCAGCCGGCAATGAGAAGGCAGCAGCACCAGCGGTGTTTTGATTCTTTTGGGTTTCGCCCACCGCTTGAGGTGTTTCAGGTGGTTATTTATTTCACCAAGTACCAGGCTGATTTCGGTCATGTAAGCCTCTTCATACGACTTGTGGAGGTCGGTCCACAACGCTGCTGCAATTTTGCTTTCGTAACGGAGAACAGCTGATCTGAATTTCTTCAGGCTATGGATCCTGAAATCGATGCTTTTAGTTTCCTGGGTGGCAAAAAATGCGCGCTGCGATTGCAGCAACAATTCAATGGTTGCCCTTGGGGTGTTTTCCATACCAATTGTATTTAGTTCTTGCGTCCGGTGAAATGTTCCATAGTGTTGTATATGCCCATCACCCTTCCGGCCAGCCAGTCGTATCCCCGGAAAGGAAGCATACCCTGCGTCAATCGCACAAAATGAACACTCCAGGGCATACTCACAAACAATTTGTTACGCTCGATACCGCGGATAATTTTCCGGGCTGCCTTTTCAGGTTTCAGGATGGGTACCAGCGGTGAACGAACACCTGCGAACATACCGGTGCTGATGTAATAAGGTGTAACTGTGGTGACCCGGACCCCGGTCTTCTCTTGCTCCATTTCAATGCGGAGGCTGTCAGACCACCCTGTCACAGCCCATTTGCTGGCCACATAAACCGACATACGGGGATTTGAAGTCAGACCGGCAGATGAGGCAATGTTGCAAATGTGCCCTTTCTTTTGCTCCAGCATTCCGGTCAAAAATTGACGGGTAATGGCCATGGGTGCAAGGGAATTGACATCCATGGTTCGTGTAATATCCTGCAGCGAATGTTCCCGAAAAAGCTTACCCACCACTATTCCGGCATTGTTGATCAGCAAATCAATACTGCCGTGATTTGCTTTAACCGCCTCCGCAACAGAAGTCAGCTGTTCCATATTGGAAACATCCACCTGGTAGACGGTGACTTTCCCCAGGCGGGAGAGCTCCGAAGCGGTTTCTTCGGCTGTTTCCCTGTTGATATCCCAGATGATAAGTTCAGCGCCTTTCTCAAGTGCCAGGCGTCCCATTATTTTCCCGATGCCCGAGGCACCGCCGGTTATCAGTACCCGAATTCCTTTTGTTATTTTCATTGGTTCAATATATTAACAGCCTGCTAATTTCCTTTCAGACTAAAATGATTGCCAGAGGCATACATTCCCAGGTAAGTACCCACAAATCCACCGCCCATGTTGGTACTCAGGTTTTTGGCATTAACACCCTCCTGAAGCAAGGTCCACTCTTCATCTTCCAGGGCATAGTAGAAATCATATGTTGCGCCGTGGCCCTCAATCTTCAACCGGATGGCTGAAGGCTGGTCAACCGCCAGACCTTTTGCTGAAATCATTTCAGGTTGTCCGTTTTCGGCATCACTGCCTCTTCTTTCAGCGAAAACCACATAATTCTCTTCCATCTTCCTGACTCCAAGGTAGAGATAATGTTTCTCATTCTGAAAGGCGATCAGACCGGCTGTTTCCGTAGTGTCCAGATCAACAATATGCAAACTTGCTGATGCCGAGAAATGGGCATGCTGTTGCCTCCTTCCGATGAAAGAAGGATTCTTCAATTCACTGATGGCAACGGGCCGGATATCAAGTCGCAGAAAACCTGAATCACTGGTAAGGCTGTACCATTTCTCACGGGGCGTACGAATGAAATTCCACTTCATCCCGAGGGTGGTATCGTTGAACTCATCGCGCCAGGTAAAATTTCCTCCGGTTACTGCTCCTGATTCCGGATGATCCGGCAAAGCCGGCCGCTTTACCGTATAAGGCACTGGATCCCTTGTCACAAAAGGCCATCCGTCTTTCCAGGTAACCGGCAGCATGAAGGTTTCCCGGCCGGTATTGTAAAAATCATCGGCATAAGGCCTGCATCCCAGGAACACTGCCCACCATTCACCATTTTGTGTTTCCACGAAATCGGCATGTCCGGTGGAGCTTACCGGGAATTCCCGGCCCGGATCGAGGTGACGTTGTGTGAGTATGGGATTGTTTTTCCAGGGTATATACGGCCCCCAAACCGACTTTGACCTGAATACCACTTCGGAGTGCCCCGTGCTTGTTCCGCCTTCGGCAGCTATGAGGTAGTAGTATCCGTTTTTTTTGAATACATGAGGACCTTCAATCCATATAGGCTGTTTGGCGATGTCAACACCTGCGTTGACTATTACTTTTCTCGGTCCGGTAAGCTTTCCTGAATCAATTGAAAATTCCTGTATCCATATGGCCCGGTGCCCCTGATACAATTCAGCTCCCTCAGGAGGCCCGTTGTTCACCACATAGGCTTTGCCATTTTCATCGAAGAAGAACGACGGGTCAATACCGTCGATCTCGGGGAACCAGACGGGGTCAGACCAGGGGCCGGCCGGACTGGTTGCCGTTACATAAAAATTGCCGCCTCCGTTGACAATGGTGTTGATCACATAATACTTGCCCTGGTGGTAACTGATTGCCGGTGCAAAAACGCCCCATGAAAGCTCCAGACTGTCGAGGTTAAGCTGCGATGGCCTGTCGAGCACATGGCCGATTTGCTCCCAATGCACCAGGTCGCGACTGTGGAAAATGGGAATGCCTGGGAAATAGGAAAAGGTTGAGTTGATCAGGTAGTAATCACTGTCAACCCGGCATATGCTGGGATCGGGATAAAATCCGGGAAGAAGCGGGTTCTGGAATTCGCCGGTTCCCGTTGGGAATTTCTCAAATGCCGGGTCGGTGCTTTTGTACTCGAACCAGTCGAACAGCACGTAATCCACACCTGAAGTATCTCTGGAACATCCTGTTGCGAAGGCGAACAGCACCACAACAAAACATAATGCTAACCAATTAAGGATTGTTTTCACGATAGAGTTTTTTAATTATTTAAGGATCAGGAAAGATAAATATACAAAGGAAAGTGCATTATTCTATTATCAGGGTGCTTTTTTCTACAGCATGCCCTTGAAAGCAGCTATTGGCCATTAGCTTTTAGCTATTAGCTCGTGACTCTACCACCACTGCCGTTACTGCCACTGCCACTGCTACTGCCACTGCTACTGCTACTACTCCCCCGGATATCCCACCGTCTGCGCAACTACAATATAGTAGTTGCTGTCAAGGCCCATTTCAGCAGCAAGCTTGTCGCGTTCCACCGAACCTCTGACCACAGTTGCCAGTCCTTCGGAAGCACAATACAGGTAAATGTTCTGGCTTACGTAACCGGCGTCAATATTTGCCGTTTGCAGGTTTTCCTGCAATTCCTTGCCTCCCATCTTCCCTAAATCGGCCACGATGATCAGGTTAAGCGGGGCACCGGCAACAAAACCCTGCATGCCGGTAAATGCCCTGATATCGCGGTTGTGAATGGTAATCAGCGCATGTTGCAGCGCATCATAACGGAACAAACCGCCCTTGCTGCTGACATATACTTCAATTTCCTGGCGGTTCATCGCCGTAGGAGCCGTGCGTTTGCTTGCATCCTTGCGGTTGATGCCATTGGCAGCCCATAACAGGTTGGCCAGTTCCTGTTGCGGAAGTTCACGCTCACTGAAACTCCGGTTCGATTGCCGGTTGTTCAGAACCTGCATCAGCGGCTTGCCTTTGTCAAGCTGTGGTTGGGGCAATTGAATTATTAACTGATCCTGGGCCACTGCCCATGCACTTGTTAATATTACCAACGTGAGGATAATGAATTGTTTCATGATTGAAATTATTGCTAAATTTAAAAAGTGTAAATTAGATATTTTCTGGTTCATTTGAAACAAAATACTTACTTGAGCTCGTAACAATCACCATATCATTACCTGAAATAAACCGTTGTTCAATAAATCCTCTTAGTCAATGCCCATTCGCTCTGCAATCATGAAACTATTGCTGCCTGTCCTTCTGATATTTATGCCATTTGCCGGCATTAATGCGGGTAATCCGGACTCAACGCTTTTTAGTTCCGATTTTGAACGCAGGATCTTTCAACAAATAGCTGATTCATCAGATCCTGGGCCGGTCAATCTATTCATTGCCATGGAATATCGGCCTGAGAACCTGCAAATTGAATCGAAGATTGCAGACTTCAACAAGGAATTGCACGGTAGGGTCAATCAACTCCCGACCGGCAAAAAGCTCAAAACCATATTTACTGCTGTGCACAATAAGTTTCTTGATCATTACGATGAAGAAGCTTTTTTCGATGACATCTTTGACAATGGCAAATATAATTGCGTGACTGCCAGCGCCCTCTTTGCATTGGTCCTGGATCATCTGGCCATACCCTATATCATCAAGGAGACTCCGGTCCACGTTTACCTGATTGCTGATCCGGGTATCAGTGATTATGTCATTGAAACAACACTGCCCGGGGAAAAAATGGTAAAGCTTGACAGCAGATTTAAAAGTAATTTCGTTGAATACCTGCACAACAATAAAATCATATCCGACTCTGAATTCAGGAATAGCAGCACCGAAGACCTGTTTAATAAGCATTATTCAAACGATAAAAACATAACTCTCAGGCAACTGGCTGGAATTCAATACTACAATAAGGGTGTTTTTCTTTTTAATAAAGCTTTGTATCAGGATGCTCTTGTGCATTTCGAAAAAGCGGAAATGCTTTATCCTGAAGACATCATCAGTTACATGAAGAACAGCAGCCTGCTGAATGTGCTGAATGAGGAAAACATAAAGAAGGTCTATGACGGTAAGATCCTGGCCAGATATATCCTTGCCAATGATTCAAACAACCTGGGTATGCAGTATGGTGTGGATCACTTTAATTCTGTAACCCACGAGCTGGTGATTAATCACCCGGATATTGATGCCTACAAGAAATATTACCGGCAGGTGTCGGAGGTTTTGAATTCTGAAAATAACCTGGATGATCTGAAACAGACCTATTATTTCCACCTGGGATATTATGAAATAAGCAGGCAGGAGTACGCACAGGCTTTGCAATATCTTGAAAAAGCATATCTCATCAATCCTGACAACATCAATACAAAACAATTGGTCAGTGAAACCATTATCAAATATTACGCAAATGAAACCAACTTTTCCGGGAAGATTGAATCCCTGGAAAACTACTACAGGATATTTGCATCGCTCCGAAATGACAAGCTCATGCTGAAATTTCTGGAATACTATTATGCCGCTACGATTTCTTCATTGTATGAAATGGGTAACGAGACAAAAGGTCTGGCAGTATTGAAGCGATATGAGAAATTCATGTCGGAGCATAATAATTTTGAACACTCTGATGAATATATACGGGAAATATACAGGCATGTGGGACTTTATTATGTCACTGCAGGAAAGCCCGAAACGGGTGAAACAATTTTGCGAAGAGGGATAAGATTATGCCCTGAATGTGGAGAAATCAAAGGCATCCTGCGTTCCACCATAAGAATGAGAGGCGGTCAGTATGAATATCCTGAACTCATGGAAGATGGAGCACCCATGAAAAAATTCCTGATTGCGCTGGCCAATTCAAAAGACAACAATTTGGCAATAAATGATAGTGTATCAGCCTATTTACAGCAGGAATGGGATTTATCTGACTTATCTGAAGACATTCTGAATTTACGGGACACATCAAAGAAAATGCGTATTACTCTCGATGAAGGAAGCAGGTTTACAGTGATCTCGGGAAATGATAATTATTCGGGAAAATGGAGTTACAACAGTTCCAACTGTACCTTAAGTTTCTTCCCGGATCAGAAAAAAGAAAACTTTCACATCTTGATTGAAATGATCACCTCTTCAGCTTTAAAAGGCCTTCTGTACAAGCAGAACAGCTATACCCAGGCAGCAGATGTGACCTTTACCGCTTCATTACCCACAGTTCCTGGTCAAGCTGTTCCTTGAATTGCTGTTTGGCAGCCTTGGCCTGCTCTGCGGTGCTGTATGAACCCAGGCTCACCATGTAGTATTTTCCTCTTTTTGGCAGCATGATTGGCGAGAGCCCTTTCTTCTGCAGTTTTGCCATCTGGCGCTCCGCGTTTTCCAATATCGTAAAGGATCCGGCAATCACATGAAAGGGATGATCCGCGGAGGGGGCTACCCGATTCACCGGTGCAGGGGCGTTCACCTGTTTGGGCTCAGACACGACGGAAACCTGCTTTTCAGTATTGGGTTCCTTGTAACTTAAAGCATGTTCGCGTGTGGTTCGCTCATCAATCTGTTTGCTTATTAATGCCTTGAGTGAATCTTTCTCATTTGCTGCACTGTCTGCATTTGTTCTGCTGCCGAAAACCAGTCTTTCATCCTGATTATCGCTCTCAGAAATTAATACCTCAGCATTTTTGCCAATTATAAATTTTTCGTACAAACCGGTGAAATAACCATATGCAGCCAGGCCAAGCACCAGGGCAACTACAGCTGCAGGTATCCACCACCTGTTCTTTTTCTTATTGGAAATAACCGGAAACACCTTTTCTGCCTGTGGAACAGGCTGTGGAACCGTTTTGGCAGCGGCACCGGAATCCTGTTGTGCCGGTTGAAGATTTATTTTGGGAAGATCAAAAAGGCTGATCTGCTTCATCAACTCTTCATCTGCCTCAAAAGCAAAATCTCCTGAACCAGACCGGGTGAGTTTTCCAAGTCCTTCGAGCATAAATGATCCGTTTTCTGTCAATTGCTTTGTAGCGGTATTTATAAAGGCACTGACAGCTTCAGCCACAACTTCCGGTTTCTGCTTTGTCTTGCGTCCTAAATACAACTTAAGTTGCTCATCATCGGTGTGCCTGCCTGATTTAAAACTCAATTCACGGGTGGGCGGTGCAAGTTCCCTGGTTATCCTGTTAAGCCGGGCAGAATGTTGGGAAATAACCAGGCTGCCGAAACCCGGTATCACTGCTTTCTGATTGCGAAGCAAAAGCTCACGGATTATGGGGATAATATTCACGGTCGTCTGTTTGTTGGGTTTTATTAACAGGTCAAAATTAATAAAATATCCATGTTAATATTCAAATGATTATCTTCGTAGCTTCAGAAATAAAGACTGAATGACAGATGAAAAAAATTGCCATGGTCGACCTCTCCGGCCAGTATCTACGTATTAAACCCGATATTGATCAGGCTATTCAACGCGTACTTGACAGCGCGGTTTTTGTGAAAGGATCCGAAGTTAAAGATTTTGAAAATGAATTGGCTGCCTATCTTGGGGTAAAGCACGTAATTGCCTGCGGCAATGGTACCGATGCCTTGCAAATCTGTCTGATGGCACTCGGTCTGAAACCGGGAGATGAAGTGATCACTCCCGATTTTACCTTTATTTCCACGGTTGAGGTGTCTGCCCTGTTGGGCTTGCGACCGGTACTTGTAGATGTGGACCCCGGTACCTTCAACATGGATATCCGGTCACTCGAAAAAGCCATCACCTCAAAAACCAAAGTAATCATACCGGTTCACCTTTTTGGTCAGTGCGCCAATATGGATGAAATTCTCCGCATTGCTGCCGAACGCGGCATCACTGTTATTGAAGATGTGGCACAGGCGCTTTCAGCAGATTACACGCTAAGGATTGGCAAGAAAGCAAAGGCCGGTTCCATGGGGCGCATGGCTTGTACCTCCTTCTTCCCGTCGAAAAACCTGGGTTGTTTTGGTGACGGCGGCGCCATCATGACCAATGACAGTGACCTTGCCGGAACGTTATCAGCCATCACACATCATGGGATGAGGAAGAGATATTATTACGATCTTACAGGTGTCAATTCAAGGCTCGACAACATTCAGGCTGCCATCCTGCGGGTCAAACTGCGGCATCTTGATGCATATTCAGCTGCACGCAATGAAGCTGCCCGGTATTACGACAAAGCGCTCGGCGGCATAACAGGGATAACCATTCCGGAACGCTCAGCTTTCACCACGCATGTATTTCACCAGTATACCCTAAAACTGAAGGGAATTGACCGTGAAGCCCTCATGAAACATCTTGAATCCCGGGGAATACCTTCTATGATCTACTACCCCTTCCCCTGCCATCTGCAACAGGCGTTCAAATACCTGAACTACCGCGAAGGAGATTTCCCTGTTACCGAAGCGCTTTGCAAAAGCGTTATCTCGTTACCCATGCACACAGAAATGGAGGAAGAACAACTTAAGTTCATCTGCGACAGCATTGTTGAATTTGTAGCCGGCAAATCATGAATCAGGCCTATTATGCACATGAATCAGCCATAATCGACAGCGGATCGGTTATCGGTGCCGGAACTAAAATATGGCATTTTACCCACATCATGTCGGGTTGTACCATTGGCGAGGACTGTAATATCGGACAAAACGTAGTGGTTTCTCCGGGAGTGAAACTGGGTAACAATGTGAAAGTGCAGAACAACGTGTCGATATATACGGGGGTTATTTGTGAAGACGATGTTTTTCTGGGGCCTTCCATGGTTTTTACCAATGTGATCAATCCGCGAAGCGCCATTGCCCGCAAGGATCAGTACAAGCCCACCGTGGTTGAAAAAGGGGCCAGCATTGGCGCCAATGCCACCATTGTTTGTGGCAACCGCATTGGCAGGTATTCTTTTGTAGGCGCCGGGGCCGTAGTTACAAAAGAAGTGGCTCCCTATGAGCTGGTTGTAGGTAATCCGGCCCGGCATGCGGGTTGGATGAGTGAATACGGCCACCGGCTCAATTTTAAAGCTGACGGCATTGCCGTCTGCCCCGAAAGCAAGGAGCAATATAAACTTGAAAACAACCAGGTAACCAAACTAGTGCATAATGGCTGATAAAATATTGGTAACCGGAGGCACCGGATATATAGGTTCACATACAACTGTGGAATTGATTGAAAAAGGTTATGAGACAGTTATTGTCGACAACCTCTGCAACTCAAGTAAAGATTCCCTGAATGGCATCAGGGAGATAACAGGAACCGAACCTGCTTTTGAAAATTTCGATTTGTGTGATTACGGAAAACTCAGGGCATGCCTGCAAAAACACAAGGACATCAAAGCCATCATTCATTTTGCCGCACTGAAAGCTGTTGGTGAATCAGTAGAGAAGCCGCTGGAGTATTATAGCAACAACCTGGTTTCCCTGATGAATCTGTTGATGGCCATGAGGGAATTTCACATTCCCTCCCTGGTCTTCTCCTCGTCCTGCACTGTTTATGGCGAACCCGACACACTCCCCGTAACGGAGGAATCGCCTGTTAAAAGTGCCAGTTCGCCATACGGCAATACCAAGCAAATCAGTGAGGAAATCATCCATGACACGATATCAGCTGTTCCGGACCTCAAGGCGATCTGCCTGAGGTACTTCAATCCGATCGGAGCGCACCAGTCATCGTTGATTGGCGAGCTGCCTTTGGGAACACCGATGAACCTGATTCCTTACATTACACAAACCGTAGCCGGTATCAGGGAGGAATTGCGTGTTTTCGGAAATGATTATGACACCCCCGACGGAACAGGCATCCGCGATTATATTGATGTCGTAGACCTGGCCAGGGCACATGTGAAAGCCATCTCACGCCTGCTTGACAACAAGAACAAAAAACCGCTTGAGTTCTTCAACCTGGGAACTGGCACGGGATTATCGGTTCTTGAAATAGTGAAAACCTTCGAAAAGGCAACCGGGATGCATGTCAGGTATAAATTCTATCCGCGTCGTCCGGGTGATATCTCCCGGGTATATGCCGACACTTCCCTTGCCAACAGGGAACTGCAATGGAAGGCAGATACACCCCTCGAAGAGACCTTGCTGTCGGCCTGGAAATGGGAAAAGAGAATACGCAGCATTTCATAGAATCCAATCTCAGGTAACCATGGAAAAAACCATTTGTATAACAGGAGGGGCCGGATTTATCGGGTCACATGTGGTCAGGCTTTTTGTAAAGAAATATCCGGCCTGTATGATCGTCAATGTCGACAACCTGACCTATGCCGGCAACCTGGAAAATCTCTCCGATATTGAAAAGAATCCAAACTACAAATTTGTAAAAGCTGATATTACCAACCAGCAGCAGATCAACATCCTGTTTCATGAATACCGGTTCAACGGCATTATTCATCTCGCTGCAGAATCACATGTTGACAGGTCAATAACCAACCCCCTGGAATTCATCAACACCAACATCATCGGTACCGTTAACCTGCTGCATGCCGCCAAAGAACGATGGAAGGGAAATTACGAGGATAAGGTATTCTATCATATTTCCACGGATGAGGTGTTTGGTTCGCTTGGCAAAGAAGGTTTCTTTACGGAAACAACACCCTATGATCCGCGAAGTCCCTATTCCGCATCAAAAGCTAGTTCCGATCACCTGGTAAGGGCCTACCACAATACCTATGGACTTCCCATACTGATTTCAAACTGTTCCAACAATTATGGGCCAAACCAGTTTCCTGAAAAACTGATTCCGCTTGCCATCAATAATATAAAAAACAACAACCCGATACCTGTTTACGGAAAGGGGGAAAATATCAGGGACTGGCTTTTTGTGGAAGATCATGCCCGGGCTATTGATACCATCTTCCACAAGGGTAAAACAGGAGAAACCTATGCCATAGGTGGAAACAATGAATGGAAAAACATCGATCTGATCCGGCTTCTGTGCCGGTATATGGATGAGAAGCTGAAAAGAGCACCCGGAACTTCCGAAAAACTGATCACTTTCGTTACAGACCGCGCCGGACACGACCTGCGGTATGCGATTGATTCATCAAAACTGCGCAGTGAACTGGGATGGGAACCTTCACTGACCTTTGAAGAAGGTCTCAGAAAAACTGTCGACTGGTACCTGGAACATGAAACATGGCTCAGGCATGTTGTAGAAGGTGATTACGCCGGCTACTATGAGCGTCAGTACCTGAACCGATAAGATCACTCAACCGTAACCGATTTGGCCAGGTTTCTGGGCTGATCCACATCGCAGCCGCGCAACACAGCAATGTAATACGACATGAGTTGCAACGGAATAACTGCCAAAAGCGGTGAAAACACAGCATCCGCCTCGGGTATTTCGATATAGTGATTGGCCATCTTTTTGATGGTGGCCTCTCCCTGGTTGATGATGGCAATTACCCTTCCTTTCCGGGCTTTGACCTCCTGAACGTTGCTCAAAATTTTTTCATACGAATGGTCCTTGGTGGCAAGCACTACCACGGGCATGTGATGGTCAATCAGGGCAATGGGACCGTGTTTCATTTCGGCAGCCGGATAACCCTCGGCGTGTATGTAAGAGATTTCCTTGAGTTTCAGGGCTCCTTCAAGTGCAACCGGGAACAAATAGCCCCTTCCCAGATACAGGAAATTGTTGACATCCTGGTACATTTCGGAAATCCTCCTGATCTCTTCATCCTGCTTCAGAATGCCTTCAATTTTCTCAGGAACGGCATTCAGTTCTTTAATGTAATGTGTGTATTGTTCTTCCGTCAGCACCTTTTTTTCCCTGCCAATCAGAATAGCCATCATGGCCAGCACTGTTACCTGAGCAGTAAAGGCTTTTGTAGAAGCTACCCCTATTTCAGGCCCGGCATGTGTATAAACCCCGGCATCGGTTTCCCTGGGTATGCTGGACCCCACAACATTGCAGATTCCCAGCACCAAGGCACCTGATTCTTTAGCCAGGCGGATAGCTGCAAGGGTGTCTGCTGTTTCACCACTCTGACTGATGGCAATAACCACATCTCCCGGATTGATGATCGGATTACGGTACCTGAATTCTGATGCATATTCAACTTCAACCGATACCCTGGCCAGGTCTTCAAACAGATACTCACCAACCAATCCCGCATGCCATGAAGTACCGCATCCGATAATAACAATCCGTTTGGCTTCAATCAGCCTGGGAAGCACCTGGAACAAACCGCCCAGATGTAACTCACTGCCCTCATTAGACACCCTGCCCCGGAATGTATCGTGAATGGAACGGGGCTGCTCAAATATTTCCTTCAACATGAAATGCGCATACCCGCCTTTGTCGATCTCCCCGATGTCCAGGTCGAGCTGCTTTATTTCAGGAGTAAGCGGTATGTTCTTCAGCGTCTTTAATACCAGCTCATTTTTGGTGATCACGGCCACATTCTGGTCGCTCAGGTAAATTACGCTTTTTGTGTATTCAACAATCGGGGTGGCATCTGATGCCAGGAAATACTCGTCGTTTCCCACGCCGATAACCAGTGGACTTCCTTTCCGGGCTGCGATCAGCTTATCGGGTTCGTCGGAGCACATCACCACTATGCCATAGGCTCCTTCAACTTTGCTCAATGCCAGCCTCACCGCAACCTCGGCACTGACGCCTCCTTTAAGGTAAAGGTATTCGATCAGGTTCACCAGTACTTCCGAGTCAGTCTGGCTGGTAAATTTATAGCCCCTGTTGATCAGCCGCTCCTTCAGTGTGGCGTAATTTTCAATGATTCCATTGTGTATCAGTACAAATTTTCCGTTAAACGATTTGTGCGGATGCGCATTGATATCATTTGGTTCACCATGTGTAGCCCATCGGGTATGCCCCATGCCAATATGCCCTTTAACATCTTGTCCCTTTGCAAATTTCTCCAGGTCACTGACCTTCCCCTTGCATTTGTATATGTGTGAAACATCATCCAGAATAGCAATCCCGGCTGAATCATAACCCCGATACTCGAGCCGTTTTAACCCATTAATAAGCACAGGATATGCTTCACGATATCCAATATAACCGACAATTCCACACATAAATAGAATATTGAGATTGTTACAAACTAACCCTTGGAGTTATTCAGAACCTGGTCATAAAACAAGGAATAGGCATCTATATAGGAATCACTGTTCTGATACGGCAGTACCGGTTTTTTAGATTTCTCAGCGTACTTAATCACATCCTTATTCACTTCTTTGCTGCCCAGAATTAACGCATCTGACATGTTCATTACCAATTTGCAGTAATTCAGATAACTGGGATCCTCCACCACCTTCAGGTCTGCTTCAGGAATACCATCCATGCGAAGCTTCTTCTTAAAGGATTTGTTCAGCAGGTGGTTAAAATCATTGTCATACAGTGAAAGAATAACTTTTGAGTTTTTGAATACCGGATCTTCATCATAAAGCCGCCTGATATACAAAGAAAGCAGCGCGGAAAACCAGCCGTGGCAATGAATGATATCCGGGGGCCATTGCAGCTTCTTTACAGTTTCCAGAACTCCCCTGGCAAAAAACATGGCCCTTTCATCATTATCATCAAAAAAAGGATTCTTGTCGTCCCCAAAAAGCGATTTTCGCTGAAAGTAATCATCATTGTCAATGAAATAAACCTGCATTCGGGCGGCCTGTATAGATGCCACTTTGATAATCAGCGGATGATCCGTATCATCAATGATAATGTTCATCCCCGAAAGCCGGATTACCTCATGCAGCTGATTTCTCCGCTCATTGATACATCCGAATTTGGGCATGAATGTTCTGATTTCCCTCCCCTTTTCCTGAATGGCCTGTGGTAGATTTCTTCCGATGACGGACATTTCGGATTCCGGAAGATAAGGGGTAATCTCCTGGGATACGTAAAGAACCTTGGTTCTTTTCATGGAGTTCTTCAACTGTTAATAAATTCGTGCAAAATTACGAAAAAAACTTGACAATGTATATATTATTGTGGGTGTTTCTCTTGAAGATGTTTTTGGGGTTCCCCAACACCCAACACTCTACACCCTACAGCCTACATCCTACAGGCCTGTAATAGCCACAGCCCGAACCGGTGAACCATCCCCCGATCTGATCCTGAGCGGAAGACAACTGAAATAGAAGCCAGATTCCGGTATTTTCTCAAGGCAGGTGAGATTTTCTATTAACACAATACCAGCTGACAACAACGTGCGGTGCACGCGGTATTCGTCAGAGTCCGGTGCATCCAGGCTTATGGCATCAATGCCAACGCCCCTGAGCTGAAAAGAAGCAAGAAATGCTGCCGCTTCGGGTTCGGGGAACGGGTATCCGCTGAAATAGGCGTCTTTCCCCCAGTGCTGATCCCATGCTGTATGCAAAAGAACAAAATCTGCCTTCCTGATCTTGTCCGAGAAATCACTTAAGAAGTTGCTGCTGATTGGCCTGCTGCCCACATTCCTGCAGTCGATTACCATTCCCCGGCCAAAAAAACGTGCTGTATCAGCGTTTGCTGCATCAAACCCTGAGGGAATAAAATGCAATCCGCAGTCAATATGCGTTCCCGTATGCGATGTGATCACGAGACGGGTTTCGTTGTAACCATCTTTTTCAAAGGCGGCAATCCGTTCCACCCTGGCCTCCGGGGAACCGGGGAACACAGGCATGCCAGTTTCCAGTACATGACTCAGGTCGATTACCTGCATGATCGTCCCAATTGTATTTTTATTTCAAGGTTAACGAATATAGTCAAACAATTCTGTCCATTCGTCATAACAACCAATCTTATTTTAAACACCTTCGTAGAAGAAGTCGGATAAATTAACTGAACAAAATGAAAAACATCAACCTGGAACCAACCACAAGCACACCGGCAGTAAGATTCGCATCCGACGGAAGACTCCTTATAGAAGGTAGGTCTTTGCCTGAGGATGTCGGAAAATTCTATAATCCACTTATTGCCTGGGTAAAAAATCTGAGAACCGAAGTGGTTAAAATCGACCTGAATCTGGAATACCTGAACAGCGCATCTTCAAAGAAAGTCCTTGAATTGTTGAGGGTTTTGGATGACAATGCGGCGATTAAAGATCTGATCGTCAACTGGCATTATGAAGCCGATGATGAAGATGCCCTCGAAAGCGGACAGATTTTTGAAGATTTCCTGATCAAGGCTGAATTCCGGTATCATGAATATTCAGAAGCAGCATGATTAAGACAATTGGCAATTAACAATTAACAATTAGTAATTAGCAATTAACAATACTTGAGATTCCCAACCTGAATGGCTGGCAGTATTGTTACATCATTTAATTGATCCGCTGAAACGCCTTCCACCACATTTCGGGTATCTCATGGTTGCAGGCCTGCTGATATTCCTCCTGTGAACAAGCCACCAGCAACTGTCCGCCGGATTTCATATCGGGTATTTCCATCCACCACCTGCCGGTAACCAGACTTTTATAAAAGACCAAAGCATGTTCCATGTCCTGGTGATTCACCATAAACACTTTGAAATCACTGTGATTTTGAATTGGCTTTTCCTTCTTTCTTAAGGAATAGCCCTCCACAAAATACCAAATTGCCTGTGCTGCCAGGTGTGCCGTTTGGTGGTTCCTGTCGAATTCATTGTTTACCTCAAAAATGCCGAAACAGCTGACCAGGTCGCTCAGTCCCGAGTATCTCGAAAGCTGGCAGGCCTCTTCCGCCAGAAGACCGTTTGGCGATGAAAAACGCGTCCCGGGTGCTTCAGATTGTTTGATGGCAGCTATGTCAAAACTCACCACATGAGCATCCCTTAAAAAAGGTTCTGACATCAGCAAATTAGAACGAAGTGATCCGAGCCGTACCACGTCAAATCCTTTTTTTTCAAGGATCTCCGTGTGCACCGGATTGGTCAGGTATTGCTGTTGACCCAGGCAGGTAAACCGGAATAGTTTCGGACTGTTTATCAAAGGCAAGGTCCATGAAGCTCCTGCCTGAAAACCTTCTTCCAAATCAATACGCGAATCGATATTGACCAGGTTCACCATCGGGGTCCTTTGCTCATAAGCCATAAATATGCCCCGGGTGATATCCTGCGTGCCTCCGATGATAATTGCCGTGACCTGGTTGTTCAGCAGATCCGTCATTACATCCCTGATCCCGTAATAGGTGTCTTCGGGGGTTGCCGTCGGCTTCAGATTGCCCAGATCAATAATTTTCAATTTATCACCGACCTTGAATAAATCATATAATTTCTGCCTGACCATGTCGGGCGAACCGGCCGATCCCGTGTTAAGAGAATTCCGATCCTCCGGCACCCCGATGATGGCCAGCTGATAATCGCTGATTTCATCGATGGGATTGCTGGCCGTATGAACCCGGATGTTTCGTCCGAAAAGTGCCTTGCCGGATGCCGGATACCCCTCCTGCTTCTCGAGTGAAACAGGCTCAAAATAGTCGTTCAGGTTCATACCGGATTATTTCTTTTTTTTCTTTTTCTCCGGGGCACTGCCGATAATCTCCATGCAATCTTTATAAGTGAGCTCTTTGGGATCAGTCCCTTTCGGAATCTTATAATTTTCCTTTTTGTAACTGATGTAAGGACCCCACCTGCCGTTGAGTACCGTCAGGTCCTTGTCTTCTTTAAATGTGCTGATGGTCTTGTTCTTATCCTTTTCACGTTTTTCCCTGATAATTTCTATGGCCCTTTCCAACTCAATGGTATAAGGATCATCCAACCCTTTTTTGAGTGAGTAGAATTTCGAATTGTGCAACACATAGGGGCCAAACCTTCCGGTAGATACGGTAACCTCCTTGTCTTCAAACAACCCGATCTTGCGCGGTAACTTAAACAGGTCAAGGGCTTCCTGCAGGGTGATCGACTCAATGTTTTGTCCTTTCCTCAACTGGGCATACCTGGGTTTTTCTTCGCCATTGGTTTCTCCTATTTGAGCTACTGCACCAAACCGTGCCAAACGGGCATAAACATTTTTACCGGTTGCCGGATCCTGTCCCAGCATCCGTTCCGGCTTCACATATTCTTTACTGGCAAGAGAGGCTTCTATTTTTTCATGAAACGGCTTGTAAAACTGCTTGATCATGTCCTCCCAGTTGGCCTTGCCTTCGGCAATCTCATCAAAGTCCTTTTCAACAGAAGCCGTGAAATGGTAATCGAGTATTTCGGTAAAGTTACTTACCAGGAAATCATTCACCATCATCCCTATGTTATCCGGAAACAGCTTCCCCTTCTCGGCACCGGTGATTTCCGTATTCACTGTTTCCTTGATATTGCCTTTCTCCAGTTGAATCACCTGATACCTGCGTTCTTTACCCTGCCGCTCTTCCTTGATCACATAGCCCCGCTGCTGAATGGTTGATATGGTTGGTGCGTAGGTCGAAGGTCTTCCGATACCCAGCTCTTCAAGCTTTTTAACCAGACTTGCCTCGGTATACCTGGGCGGATAATGGGTAAATTTTTCAGTAGCACTGATCTGAACATAGGGAAGTGCCAACCCGACCTCCAGATTGGGCAGGCGGATCTCTCCTTCTTCCTCGGATTCCTCATCCGTTGACTCCAAATATACTTTAAGGAATCCTTCAAACTTCATCACTTCACCTTCGGCAATGAATTTCTCTTTCCTTCCGGAAATGTCAATGGTGACCGTGGTTTTTTCCAGCCGGGCATCGCTCATTTGAGAAGCCACCGTACGTTTCCAGATCAGTTCATAGAGCCTCTTTTCGGTTGCGTTACCCTCAATGCCGGCCTTATTCATATATGCCGGCCGGATGGCTTCATGTGCTTCCTGGGCTCCCTTGCTTTTTGTTTTGTAATTCCTTATGTGCACAAAATCTTTTCCGAATTCCTTTTCGATGATCTCCTCGGCTGCCTTAAGCGCCGTTTTTGAAAGGTTCACCGAATCGGTCCTCATGTAAGTAATCCATCCGGCTTCGTATAAATGCTGGGCTACCGTCATGGTCTGCGATACCGAAAAGCCCAGTTTCCGGCTGGCTTCCTGTTGCAGCGTCGAAGTAGTGAACGGAGCCGAGGGAGATTTCTTGGCTGGCTTTTTTACCACGTTGGATATGGTAAATGTGGCATTTTTACATTTCTCAATGAATTCAAGGGCTTTCTTCTTGTCTGGAAATTTTTCATTGAGTTCCGCCTTGACCAGTTGCACCTTTTTGCCCTTTTCATGAACCTCAAACAGGGCATTGACTTTATAGGACGATGTGCTTTGGAAACCAATGATTTCACGCTCACGTTCCACAATCAGCCTAACGGCAACCGACTGAACGCGGCCTGCCGAAAGCTGGGGTTTCACCTTCCTCCACAATACGGGAGATATCTCAAAACCCACCAGCCTGTCAAGTACCCGCCTGGCCTGCTGTGCATTCACCAGGTGCTGGTCAATGCCCCTGAAGTTTTCAATGGCATGCAAAATGGCCTCCTTGGTAATTTCATGGAAAACAATCCTTCGTGTATTCTTCTTGTCGAGTTTCAATTCTTCGAACAGATGCCAGGCAATGGCTTCTCCCTCGCGATCTTCATCAGATGCCAGCCACACTGTCTTAGCGTTTTTTACCGATTCCTTCAGATCCGCAACCGTCTTTTTTTTGTCGGCAGGCACAATATACCTGGGCTTGAAATTGTTATTGATATCAATACCCAGATCCTCCTTTGACAAATCGCGGATATGACCCATACTCGACTTCACCTTGAAATCCTTGCCCAGGAATTTCTCAATGGTTTTGGCTTTCGCCGGGGACTCAACTATTACTAAATTGTTAATCATTACATAAACGTTTTATGCCTGTGCAAATAAATCAATTATGGCCCTAAGTTCAAAATTTTAATTCAAATAATTATTACTTTTACCCTCCTCACTGTTATTTTGTATGAAGAATATCCAAATTAACCGCCGCAAGTTCAACAAATACTTCTGGATCATTTTTGCAGCACCTTTTGCCATTCTTACCTTGCTGTTGCTATTGGCCGCCCTGGGAGTACTGGGCTACATGCCCGACATCAACACGCTTGAAAACCCCAGGATCAACCTGGCATCCCAGGTCATCTCGGAAGACAGCAAAATCCTCGGGTCTTTCTATTACAAGAATCAGAACAGAACCTTCGTGGACTATGATGAACTGCCTGATCATTTGGTCAAGGCACTGGTAGCCACGGAAGATAAAAGATATTACCGCCATTCGGGTATCGACGCCCGCGGTTTGGCGCGCGTGGTAATCAAAACCGGTTTGCTCATGCAGAAAAGCTCGGGCGGTGGCAGTACAATCACCCAGCAGCTGGCCAAGCTCCTCTTTCATGAACCTCCCAGAACACTCTTTGGAAGGGGTCTGCAAAAGGTAAAGGAATGGATCATTGCGGTGCGCCTTGAAAAAGCTTATACCAAAGAAGAAATCATCACCATGTACTTCAACCAGTGCGATTTCATCAACCAGGCTGTAGGCATTAAATCCGCTGCCCAGGTGTATTTCAGCACGTTCCCCGATTCTCTTTCCATTGAACAATCAGCCATGCTGGTGGGCATGGCCAAAAACCCCGCCTATTACAACCCCAATGACTCAAACAAGGTGAAACGGGTGTGGAACCGCCGGAACCTGGTGATGGACCTCATGGTGGACAGGGATTACCTTGAAAAGGAAGTAGCCGATTCACTGAAGGGCCTGCCTCTCAACCTCAAATTTCAACGCATCTCTCACGATCAGGGCCTTGCAACATACTTCCGCGAATACGTACACCGGATCCTGAATAGCCGCGAACCCAAAAGAAAAAACTATTACGACTACGAAAGCTATCGCGAAGATTCACTCCGATGGGCCAATGATCCGCTCTTTGGCTGGTGCAACAAAAACAAAAAACCCGACGGGAATTCCTATAATCTCTATACCGACGGACTGAAGATTTATACCACCGTGAATTCAAAAATGCAGCAATATGCCGAAGAAGCTGTTGAAGAGCATCTCGGGGGATACCTGCAGCCTGAATTCTTTAAGGAAAAAAGAAAATCAAAACGTGCGCCTTTCTCTCGCGACCTCAGCGATGATGACATTCAGCGGATCATGTACCGCGCCATGATGAATTCCGACCGGGGGCGCATCCTGAAAAACCAGGGCAAATCAACGAACCAGATCTTTAAGGAATTCCAGAAAGCAGTTCCCATGAAGGTGTTCAGCTATAGGGGCACCATCGACACAATTATGTCACCTTACGATTCCATCCGGTATTACAAGCATTTCCTGCGAACAGGATTCATGGCCCTTGATCCGGTTAACGGCTACGTGAAGGCCTACGTGGGAGGTATTGATTTTGCCGCCTTCAAATACGACCACGTTACTCAAAGTAAACGTCAGGCCGGCTCCACCTTTAAACCCTTTCTATACATCCTGGCCATGCAGGAAGGAATGAACCCGTGTGATGAAATTCCGAATATATCGCAGACTTTTAAGCTTCCCACCGACACCATCTGGACTCCCAAAAGCAGCAGCCGCAAAGAAGACCTCGGCCAGTTTAAAACGCTGAAATGGGGACTGGCCACTTCGGAGAACAACATCTCCGCCTGGCTGATCAAACAATTTAATCCCAAACCCATTGCCGAAATAGCACACAGAATGGGAATCACCAGTTACATCGACCCGGTTCCCTCCATGATCTACGGCACGTCCGATATGACGGTGGCTGAAATGGTCTCCTCGTATGCAACTTTTGCCAATAAGGGAGTACATACAAAACCTGTTTTTATTACCCGCATCGAAGATAAAAACGGCAACGTACTGGCGGAATTCCAACCCGAACGGGTGGAAGCCATCAGCGAGCAAACGGCCTACCTGATGCTCAACCTGATGGAAGGGGTTACCAATTTCGGTACTGCTTATCGCCTCCGAAGAGATTTTCATATGACTGCCGAAATTGCTGCCAAAACCGGAACTACTCAGAACCACTCCGACGGCTGGATGATCGGCATTACCCCCAAACTGGTTGCAGGTGCCTGGGTTGGAGCAGAAGACCGCTCGGTACACTTCGACGGGATGACCATGGGACAGGGAGCTACCATGGCCCTGCCTATTTACGGCAAGTTTATGACAAAGGTGTATGAAGACAAATCACTGGGCATCACCCAGGCCGATGTATTCCAGATGCCTCCGGGCATGCCGCCCATCCCCAATTGCAGCGATGTCGCCACCAGAAGCGAAACGGAGGGGTATATCTATGAAAATGAATGGTGAGAGAACAATTTGAGAATTTGAAAATTTGGTAATTTGAGAATTAGAGAATTAGACATCTTGAAAACAGGATACTGATTTTCAAATCTTCAAATTATCTAATCTTCAAATTATTTACTCTTTACTAAATAGCTGTTTCAAAGCCTCCTCCACCCGGTTTACCTTAATTACCTGAATATGCTCCTTGCCGGGCATGTTGATTTTATCGTAAGCACCTGATATCACAATGCTCGTGAAGCCCAGCCTTCCGGCTTCGCGAATGCGGTTTTCGATGCGGTTCACGGGTCGAATTTCACCCGACAGCCCCACCTCGGCACTGAAACAGGTTTTCTTGGCCACCGCTTTGTCCACTCCCGATGAAATAACAGCCGCAATAACCGCCAGGTCTAAAGCCGGATCGGTAACCCGCAATCCGCCTGCAAGATTCAGAAAGACATCGCGTGTGGCCAGCTTGAAGCCTGCCTTGCGCTCCAGTACGGCCAGCAACATGTTCAGCCTGCGCACGTCATAACCGGTTGAAACACGCTGGGGCGTGCCGTAAGCAGCAGTACTCACCAGCGCCTGCACTTCAATGAGGAAAGGACGGATACCGTCAATGGTAGCTGCAGTGGATATGCCGCTCAATCCTTCGTTATTATTGTTGATCAGCACTTCAGAAGGATTGGTCACCTCGCGCAACCCGTCGTTCAGCATTTCAAAAATGCCCAGCTCGGCCGTAGCCCCAAAACGGTTCTTCGAAGCCCGGAGAATCCGGTAGAGGTAATGCTGGTCACCCTCAAAAAGCAACACCGTGTCCACAATATGCTCCAGTATCTTGGGCCCCGCCAGGGTGCCATCCTTGGTGATGTGCCCGATCAGGAAAACCGGGGTGGAGGTTTCCTTGGCATACTTCATCAGCTTGCCGGCACATTCCCTGATCTGGGATATGCTGCCCGGCGATGATTCGAGTGTTTCATCCTGGAGGGTCTGTATCGAGTCGATGATCAGGATGTCGGGCTTCATCTGCTGCAGCTGGGTGAGTATGTTTTGCAATGAAATTTCACTCAGCACATAGCAATTGTCGTTTTTATTGCCGATCCGCGCAGCCCGCATGCTGATCTGCTGCACGCTCTCTTCGCCCGAAATATAAAGTACTTTATAATTGCTCATGGCCAGGGCGACCTGAAGCGCCAGCGTCGACTTCCCGATGCCAGGTTCACCGCCGATGAGCACCACGGAACCCCGCACCAGTCCGCCCCCCAGCACCCGGTTCAGCTCTCCCGTTTGCGTGTCAAGCCGGGGCTGGCTTTTGTGATCAACTTCATGCAACCGGACCGGAACGGCATTTGCAGATGCAAAATGCATATCGGCCACCCCACTGGTTTTCACAACCGCTTCTTCGGCATATGTATTCCATTGCCCGCAACCCGGGCACTTTCCGATCCATTTGGACGACTCGTTGCCGCAGTTGCGGCATACAAAAACCGTTTTGGTTTTGGCCATTACGACCTGCCTTTCATTTTCTGAATGATTCCGGTGCTCGAAAATCCTTCCACCATGTCAATGGTAATTACTGTACCGCCTTTGCCCTTAACCACATCATACCCCACGATGTCCTCAACCTTGTATTCACCGCCTTTCACCAACACGTCCGGCACCACCTTTTTAATCAGGTCATAGGGGGTGTCCTCATCAAAAAGTACTACGGCAGCCACAAAACCCAGTGAAGCCAGTATCAGCGCCCGGGTATCTTCATCCTGCACTGGTCGCGACGGGCCCTTCAGTCTTTTCACCGAGGCATCGGTGTTCAGTCCGATTACCAGCGCATCGCCCAGTGCCGAAGCCTTGGCCAGGTAAGTAATATGACCCCGGTGCAGCACATCAAAGCACCCGTTGGTGAAAACTATCTTTCTCCTTTTGAAGCGTGAAACAGCAAGCCACCGGTCAAGCCGGTCACCCGACAATATTTTCTCCTGTATGACTGCTAATTTGGGCATGTCAGTGTTTTGCCAGTATGTTGGTAACCGTGTCCGGCAATATAATCGCAGGTTTGAAAAGCTTTGCCTCCTCAAAATCCATGGTGGCGTATGACATGATGATGACGATGTCGCCCACGGCGGTTTTGCGGGCAGCCGGACCATTCAGGCAGATCACCCCGGAGCCGCGTTCACCCCGGATCACATAGGTGTCCAGACGCTCCCCGTTGTTGATGTTGACCACCTGCACCTTTTCATTTTCTATCAGGTTGGCGGCATCCATCAGGTTTTCATCAATGGTGATGCTGCCCATATAATTCAGGTTGGCTTCGGTGACCGTAACCCGGTGTATCTTTGATTTTAAAACTTCTATCTGCATAAGCATAAAATTACGAAGAAAAATTGATATTGTCTATAAGTCTTATTTTACCAACCCTGGCTGCTATGCAGCCGATCACATCCCGACCGGCATCCCAGTTCCGGGCAGGCATCAGTGTGGTACCGTCAATGATTTCAAAATATTCCAGATCAACCCCTTCAGCAGCATAAACCTGGTCTTCCACGAATTTCTTTACCGCTACAACCGAAAGTCCCTGTTTCATTCTTTCTCTACCCTGAAACAGCGATTGTGACAACACGAGTGCCCGCTTTCTTTCCTCGGTACTCAGCAGCATATTCCGGGAACTCATGGCCAGACCGTCGCATTCACGAACAATCGGACAGGAAATAATCTCAACCGGATACTGCAAATCTGCCATCACCTTGCGGATAATGGCCAGTTGCTGAAAATCCTTGAGACCAAAGTAAGCCCGGTGAGGTTTCACCATGTCGAATAGCCGGGTTACCACCTGGGCAACGCCGTTGAAATGGCCGGGCCGGTGTTTGCCTTCCATCACCTGATCGAGACCGCCGAAATCAAAAACACGCGTATCCGGCTCGGGATATACCTCATCTACATCGGGCATAAACAACAGGTCACATCCGGCGTGTTCCAGCAGGGCGCCGTCTTTTTCAGGCATGCGCGGATACCGCTCCAGGTCCGACTTGTCGTTGAACTGGGTGGGGTTCACAAAAATGCTTACTACGGTAACATCATTCTGTTGCCGGCTGAACCTTACCAGCGACACATGACCTTCATGCAATGCCCCCATGGTGGGCACAAATCCGATTGATTTTCCTTCCTTTCGGAGTGCTGCAATTCTTGCTGCCAAAGGAGTTGCCTTGTAAAATACTTCCATAATTTCCTCCGGCGCAAAGATAGAAGAAAAATAGAAACCTGTGCTGCACCATCTGCTACTCGTTGCCTGTTGCCCGCAAATCTTTTGATAGTGTAAATAAGAATTCCAGTCCGCCTCCAGCACGATTCTTAACGGAAATATCTCCTTTGTGAAACTGTATGGCATTCTTTACAATGGCCAGGCCAAGGCCTGTTCCGCCTTTCTTCCGGTCACGACCTTTGTCAACCCGGTAAAACCTTTCAAAAAGCCGTGCCAGATCATCCTCCGGTACGCCTGTACCGGTGTCGGAAAACGAAAAATAGTGAAAATTACTGTCCTGTGTGTAGTTTTCAAGTCGGATGATGATGTTTTTGCCTGCATAATTAATGGCATTGTCAAACAGATTGCGGAAAACTGAATACAACAATCCCTGGTTGCCTTCAATAATAAGGTTCTCCGGCATCTTTACCTCAAGCAATACTCCGTTTTCCTCGAGTTTGGGTTGAATTTCTCCGGTCAAATCATTGATTAATTCGCGCAGGTCAACTTTTTCAATATGGTAAAGACTTGAAGCCTCCTCTATTTTGGTAAGCATGGAAATATCATTAATGAGGTCGGCAAGGCGGCACGATTGCGAATAAGCCCTTTGAAGGTAATCCATCGTTCTTTCCCTGTCTGTGTTACCCTGTATCATCGTTTCCAGAAATCCCTTGATGGAACTCACCGGCGTTTTCAGTTCATGGGCAATATTCTCAGTGATCTGTTGCTTGAGCTTCTTTCTTTTGGTGGGCTTGGTGATGTCATTTACCGAAACTTCAAAACTTCGGTCCTGGAATACAATGCTTTTTACAGAGAAATACTTCCCCCCTTTGTTCAGGCTAATTTCATATGCCGGCTGGTAATCTGCCAGGTTGATTCTCGTGTCATTCAGGTATCTGTCGATAAAAGAAAAAATGGGTTTGAATTCTCCGATCCTGAAGAATTCGTCAGCAGTAAAAACGCGTGTATCACTGATGTGGTTGATATATTGTATGAAATGATTGTTGCTGGTTACTACCTGCCTGTCTCGGTTAAAAATAGCAATGCCTTCATCACGCATGTTCAGATGCCTGATCAGTTTCGACTTTTCGGAAAGCAGCTCTTCCTTGGCATGATTCAGTTTCCGGTAAATTTCAATAATATCCTGACCGATAACTCCCAGTTCATTTTCCGGGAATTCAATGGAACCTTCAATAGGCTTGTTTGAAAGTGCCTTGAGGGTGAAATCGCGCAAAGCATGGATTGATTTACCGAATTTGTCTGTTATCAGCACTATCGAAAATGAAGCAGCCAGAAGAATGAGCATCATTACAAAAAGAAACACCCGGTCGGGCTGGATAAACTTTTTTGCAGTGATATCATAGAGTGTGGAAACCCGGATGATCTGATCGGGATAGCTTTTTGCATAATAGTAGTACCGGATACCGGTAGATCCTGAAATGCGGATAGCTGTTCCGAAACCCTCATCTTTTGCCTGTCGTATTTCCGGGCGCAGCAAATGGTTTTCCATTTCATCTGCTTTCCTGACTTTTGAATCAAAAAGTACCTTTCCTTCAGGATTTATTAGTGTTATTCGAACCGATTCCTTCCGGATAAGCCCGACCAATGAATCCAAATCCTGATAAGTGCCTTTCCCGGGAATTTCATGCTGAATGAGATAATTTTCAACAAGTTCAGCATAGCCGTCAAGCTTCTCATTTAATGCCGCAACCCTGAATTTCTTCTCATGAATGTATTCGAAAAGCAAGAGAACAGCAGTGAATACGAAAAAGAAGGAAAGAATGTATATCAGCCATTTCCTGTTATATGTCGGAATGATATTCATAAACGCTTCTATTCTGTTTCAAAACAATAACCGTATCCTTTCCGCGTGATAAGAAGCCTGCCATAGACGCCCAGTTTCTTTCGCAGCCGTGTGATATGTACATCAACAGTGCGATCGGTCACCTGAACATCCTTCCATACCGAGTCAAGAAGTTGTTCCCGTCCGAAAATCCTTCCCGGGTTCTTCATCAGTATATGCAATATCTGGTATTCAATAGGAGTCAGATCTTTCTTCACGCCGTCAACAGAAAGCCGTTTCTGATCCATATCCAGCGCCAGTCCCGACAGCACAATAGTCCCTTTTTTTAAATCATCACTAGTCTCCTTTTCCGAACGTCGCAATACGGCCTTTATCCTTGCCGTAACTTCCTTCACTGAAAAAGGTTTGGTGATATAATCATCTGCCCCCACGGAAAAACCCGTAAGTTTATCATTCTCTGAACTCCTTGCAGTGATGAATATTACCGGGGTTTCAATCTTTCTTCGCTTTCTGATCTCATCGGCCAGCCGGAATCCGGATATACCTTTCATCATGATGTCGAGGAGAAACAACCGGTATTGTTCCAGTTTCAAACCCAGCGCCTCTTCTCCCGATGTAACTGTGTCTACCAGGTACCCTTCTGATTCCAGGTTAAACTTCAGTATCTCGCAAATATCCTCCTCATCATCTACAACAAGTATATGAACTTGGCTGTTTGGGTCCATTGTTTTACAATAATTAGGTAATCAGCAAATATAGGTCACAGGGGTTACGGTAATATTACAAAATTGTGACGTAATTATCACATCCTCCCGGGATGAGATTTGATCTGCCCTTCTTCAGAATTGTAACGGTAATTTAACATTGGGGAAATATACCTGTAATACCAGGTTTCAATCTTTGCCATGGATTGTAACGATTAATTCCTCAACATGTAACATGTTCTTAATACCAATGACAGGTGCGTGTAACAAGACAGCAGGAACTTTGTACCTGACAACTAATCATTAATTTAATTAACAGGTATGAAGAAAATTTTAATCCTCTCTCTGGCAATTGCAGTAGCACTCCCTGTCATCTCACAGGTTGCACCCGATTCACTGCAGGAAAAAATGGATCAGCTGAACGGAAAATTGAACGCGCTCGATGAGCGTGTTGCCCTGAATGAAACCGATTTGGGCAAGCTTACCAAAATTAAGGTATCGGGTTACATCCAGGCCCAGTTTGAAAGCTACCAGGATGACCTGGTGAAGACCAACGACCCCGGGAACACCTTTTACATCCGCAGAGCCCGGGTGAAATTCACCTATGAAGCGGCAGACGGTGTTAAATTTGTGCTGCAACCCGATTTCAGTACGGGCAACCTTTCCCTGAAAGACGCCTATGCTGTTGCCTCACTTCCCAAACTGCGTGCACTCTCTCTATGGGCCGGTCAGTTTAACCGCCCCAATTACGAAGTGGAGTATTCTTCAGGACAGCGCGAAGTGCTTGAGCGCTCACGGCTCATCAGAACCATTTACCCCGGCGAACGCGAAGTGGGTGTCAAGCTCGAATTCAACCCGGTACAGGTGCCTTTGAAACTCCAGTTGGCCATGCTCAACGGCAACTTCACCGGCAAGGAGCAGAAAGACGCAGATACCCGTAAAGACATCATGGCACGTGCCGTTTACTCCCTTAATTTCTCCGGTGCCGGAATCGGTATCGATCTGGGAATTCATGGATACTCCGGAGGTCTGATGGCAAAAAACAAATACATCCTCGGCGCTGATCAGGTAATGGACAGCACCTCGGGAAACACCGGCTCATATATGAAAAAACAATGGTTCGGCGGCGAGTTCCAGGCATTCTTTGACGTGCTGGGTGGTATGTCGCTGAAAGGCGAATTCATTGCCGGCAAAAATGCCTTTGCAGGCGATTCGAAAGCCAATCCGAACAAAACCAAGGAATTTGCCGGTTACTATGCCTACTTCATTAAAAACATAGGTAAGAAAAATCAGTTCGTGGCCCGGTACGACTACTTCGATCCGAACACCAAAGTATCGGGTGACCAGGCCGGAAAAGATGTGTACTACAATACCCTGACCCTGGCCTGGCAGTATTACCTGAACGACAACATCCGGTTTTCACTGAATTACGAAATACCTAAAAATGAGACCAATACAACTTATAAAAAAGATCTGAAAGACAATGTGCTCGGCATCCGGATGCAAGCCAAGTTTTGAAGTAGAACCAAGAAACAAGAGACAAGACTACACGATTAAACGACTAAAGACTGCAAGACCTGCCTACGCCGAGGCTTCGGCAGGCAAGCTGCAAGACTAAATAAATTTAAAAACAGAAAACAATGAAAACAAAAAAAATAGCACTTTATACCTTATTCGCTGTAGTATTTATAGCGACTGCAGCATTTGTTCAGCAAACCAAGATCACCGTCAAGGGTTCCGATACCATGGTCATTCTGGCACAGCGCTGGGCTGAAATTTACATGAAAAAGAACCCCGCCGCTTCCATTCAGGTTACCGGGGGCGGATCGGGTGTTGGTATTGCCGCACTCATCAACGGCACAACCGACATTGCCAATTCCAGCCGGCCCATTAAGTCGAGTGAAGTGGAAAAACTAAAGGCCCGCTACAACACGCTGGGTGTTGAAATTCCCTGTGCCAAAGACGGTATTACCATATTTCTGAACGAATCCAACAAGGTGAAAGAACTTTCCATAAAGCAGCTGAGCGATATTTATCAGGCCAAAATCACCAACTGGAAACAGGTTGGCGGTGACGATGCCCCCATCAAGCTTTATGGCCGTGAAAATAGTTCAGGCACTTATGCCTTTTTCAAGGAAGAGGTGGTGAAAGGCGACTACGCTGCCGCCTGCCAGACCCTGCCCGGAACTGCTGCCGTGGTAAATGCCGTGAAAAAGGATAAGTATGGAATAGGTTACGGCGGTGCTGCTTATGCCGCAGGTGTACAGCACTGTGCTGTAAAAAAGGAGGCGAACAGTCCTGCCATTCTGCCCACCCCCGAGACCATTGCCAAAAACCAGTATCCCATCACCAGGTATCTGTATCTCTATATGAGAAACAAACCCACCGGTGAAACCAAGAAGTTTATAGACTGGATTCTAAGCCCTGAAGGACAGAAGATCATCACTGAAGTAGGTTATTTCCCGGTCAGGTAATTGGTAAAACGCTATAGGCCTGTTTCGTGAGAAAGAAACATTCAAATAAAGACCAGAAGATCCAGGAAAACCGCTCCGGATTTGCAGACTCCATACTGAAGAAGCAATTCCGGGCGGATGACTGGATTTCCGAAAAAATCATCAAGGGCGTGGCCTTCATGTCCATTGCCTTTGTGGTACTCATCTTTGTGTTTGTATTTCGCGAAACACTTCCGATTTTTAAAAAATCTCCAAAAACTGCCACTGCTGCTGCCACTGCTACTGATGAACACGGGAGCGCACTGCAACCCGAAACCTACGACCCCTATGCTGAAGAAAGCGCAACGGATCTGAAACCGGAAGTGTATGGCGTGGTTCCGGAAGAAGAATTAAAACCCGAGCCCTATGGTGTGATTGTTGAGGATCTGACTGTTGCTGAAGGAGAGGAAAGTGATGCCGAAACCACTCCACCGGCTCATGAAAACAGGCAGGCCCTGTCGACGTTGCTCTCAAAAGACTGGCAACCCGTATCGGACCATCCGCGTTATGGCCTGCTGCCCCTGTTCCTGGGAACGCTGAAAGTAACCCTGATCGCCATTCTGTTTGCGGCGCCCATTGCCATATTGGCTGCCATCTATACTGCCCTGTTTGCTCCTTCGGGCATCCGCGAAGTGATCAAACCGGCTATTGAATTGCTGGCGGGATTCCCGTCGGTGGTAATCGGCTTCTTCGCATTGATGGTGTTGGCTTCATTCTTCCAGGACCTTTTTGGTTATTCGGGCCGGCTCAATGGTTTTGTAGGCGGTGTGGCCATGGCGCTGGCAGCAATACCCGTCATTTATACGCTCACCGAAGATGCCCTTACCGCTGTTCCCCGAACCTACCTCGAAGCCAGCCTTGGACTCGGTGCCAGCCTCCGGCAAACCGCCTTCATGGTAATCCTCCCCACGGCGCTTCCGGGCATCTTTGCCTCGGTGTTGCTGGGTGTGGGCAGGGTATTTGGTGAAACCATGATCGCGCTGATGGCTACAGGTAACGCAGCCCTAATGACCGTCAATCCGTTTGACTCGGTGAGAACCCTGTCGGCTACCATTGGTGCCGAAATGGCCGAAGTAGTTTTCGGAGATACCCATTACAGCGTATTGTTCCTGATCGGTTCGCTGCTGTTCCTGTTCACTTTCACCCTGAACGCCCTGGCGGAATTCTATTTCAGAAATCGCTTAATCAGGCGTTTCCAGGGCAAATAAAGTCTAACCATGAACAGAACTACCAAAGACATATTACTGAAAAGCCTCACCGCCCTCTGCGTATTGCTCATTCTTTTCGTGATCGTGGCCATTCTGGTAGTCACTTTCATCGGTGGCTGGAAAAGCCTGACCTGGGAATTCCTCACGCAATTCCCGCGCGAAGGAATGACCCAGGGAGGCATTTTCCCCGCCATTGTGGGCACAGCGCTGATGACGCTGATCATGACGGTGGCTGCGGTTCCCTTTGGTGCCATAACTGCCATTTACCTGGCTGAATATGCCTCTGAAACTTCCATAATTGCCAAAACCATCCGGTTTGCCGTGAAAACGCTTGCCGTGGTGCCATCCATCATTTTCGGTTTGTTCGGCCTTGGATTCTTCATCAAATTCCTGGGCATGCACATGGACAACCTGTTTAACCAGGGGCAGCTGCAATGGGGACAGCCGAATATCCTGTGGGCCAGTCTCACCATGGCCCTGCTCACATTACCCATTGTGATTGTTTCTGTTGAGGAATCCATCCGCACCGTTCCCCGTGAAGTACGTGAGGCCAGTCTGGCTCTGGGGGCCACCAAATGGCAAACCATCAGGCAGGTGGTATTGCCCGGATCACTGACCGGAATATTAACGGGTACCATTCTGGCCATCAGCCGGGGTGCCGGTGAAGTGGCACCGATTCTTTTCACAGGCGCCGCCTACTACCTGGCCGACCTGCCCCGAAACCTCAGTGAACAGTTTATGTCGCTCGGTTATCACATTTACATCATGTCAACCCAGTCTACCAATGTGGATGACACCCTGCCCATACAGTTTGCAACCACACTGGTATTGCTGCTGCTGACCTTTTCACTGAGCATGATTGCTGTTGTGCTCAGGTATCAAATCAGAAAAAAAGCCAAACATGCATGAAAGATTCCGGAGAAATAAAAGTTAACGTGCGCGATCTTTCCGTTTTTTACGGTGCCAATAAAGCACTCGATAAAATTACCATGGATATCCCCGATAAAAAGGTCACTGCCTTTATCGGCCCTTCGGGTTGCGGTAAATCCACCTTTCTCAGAACCCTCAACCGGATGAACGACCTCATTGAAAACATCCGCATCGAAGGTGAAGTGAATATTGACGAGGTGAACATCTACCAAAAGAATATTGATGTGGTCAACCTGCGCAAAAGAGTGGGCATGATCTTCCAGAAATCAAACCCGTTTGCCAAATCAATTTTTGACAACATTGCCTACGGGCCTCGCATCAACGGGATTACACAAAAACAGAAACTCGATGAAATTGTGGAAACCTCACTGAAACAGGCTGCCATTTGGGATGAGGTAAAGGACCGGCTGCAGGCTTCCGCCTTAGGACTATCAGGAGGACAACAGCAGCGGATCTGCATTGCCCGCACGCTTGCCGTGAACCCCGACATCATTCTGATGGATGAACCGGCCAGTGCCCTTGATCCTATTTCCACATCAAAAATAGAAGAACTCATCCACGATCTGAAAAAATATTACACCATCATCATCGTCACCCACAACATGCAACAGGCAGCACGCACCAGTGATCTGACCGCCTTTTTTTACCTGGGTGAACTGGTAGAGATGGATAAAACCAAAACAATTTTTACCAATCCGTCCAAAAAACAAACCGAAGATTACATTTCGGGCAGATTTGGATGATAACTTACTAAATTCAGTCCCATGCAATCCTACTTCGAAGAAGAACTCGCCAAATTGCGCAAACGCATCGTGAAGATGTTCATGCTGGTTAATAACCAGCTGGAGAAGGCACATCTGGCTGTATTCACAAATGATTTTGAAAGTGAAGATGCCGCCGGTAAAAATGAAAACCGCATTGACAAGCTTGACACCAAAATCGACAAGCTGTGCCAGCGGATCTTTGCCCTGGCCCAACCCGTGGCCACCGACTTGCGGTTCATCATGTCATCATTGAGAATTGGCAACGAAATTGAGCGCATCGGCGATATTGCCCTGGATATCATCATCAGGGCGGAGAATGTCAGGTCGTATCAGAAAGTTTTGAAACCATATCAGGTTTCAGGACTGTTTGATGAAGTTTTGAAACTGACCGGTCTTCTGTCCGAGGCTTATGCCAACAACAACAGCGAGCTGGCACGGGGGATCGTACTTTCCTGCAAGAAAACAGAAGAATCGTGTAAAACTTCCTTTCAGGAAATCATCTCGCAGATGACCACCAAATCGGATGTGATTGTCATTGCCACCGATCTGATCCTGATTATCAGGGACCTCGAAAGAATCACCAGCCACATGGAAAACATCGCGGAATCCATTGTCTTTATTGTGGAAGGCAAAAGAATCAGACATCAGTGACCTGCTATTCATGTTGACTAATTGATCCCAATGAATTAACTTTATAATAGAACTTAACCAAACAAGAACAAGTGCTCTATGGAAAATTTTTACCTGGTAATAGTAATCATCCTCTTTCTTCTGGCAATCTCCGACCTGGTGGTAGGTGTCAGCAACGATGCCGTGAACTTCCTGAACTCGGCCATCGGATCCAAAACAGCACCCTTCAGAATAATCATGATTATTGCTGCTTTGGGGGTGCTTTGTGGGGCTACTTTTTCCAACGGCATGATGGAAGTTGCCCGCAACGGGATCATGAATCCTGCTGCCTTTACCTTCGAAAACATCATGATCATTTTCCTGGCCGTCATGATCACCGATGTGCTGTTGCTGGACCTGTTCAATACATTCGGACTGCCTACTTCCACAACGGTTTCGGTTGTGTTTGAGCTGCTGGGTGCTTCCGTCGGAATGGCACTGGTTAAAATCCGTGCTTCGGCGGAAGGTTTGGGCAGCCTGGGACAATACATCAATTCCGAAAAAACCCTGGTCATCGTCACCGGCATCCTGCTTTCGGTTGCCATTTCTTTCATTGTGGGAGTAACCGTGCAGTACATTGCCCGAACCATTTTTTCATTCAACTTCAAAAAATCAATCAAATATTTCGGATCGCTTTGGGGCGGCCTGGCCATTACCGGGATTACCTATTTCATTTTGATTAAAGGAGCCAAAGGGTCTGCCATAATCAACAAGGAACAACTCGCCTGGATCACCGAAAACAGCCTGATCATTTTAGGAACCTGCTTTGCCGGATGGACCCTGATACTGCAATTGCTTTACTGGCTTTTCAAGGTCAACGTGCTGAAAGTCATCGTACTGTTTGGTACTTTTGCCCTTGCCTTCGCATTTGCCGGTAACGACCTGGTAAATTTCATCGGAGTGCCCATGGCCGGCTATGAATCATTCAAAGCTTTTACTGCCCAAAGCGGGCTTAGCGGAAGTGAGTTCAACATGAGTGCATTGATGGAAAGTGTGAAAACCCCTGTCGGATTTCTGCTGGTAGCCGGTATCATCATGGTACTGGCACTCTGGTTTTCCAAAAAAGCACGAAGTGTTACCAAAACCGAGCTCAACCTGGGCAGCCAGGATGTCATCAACGAACGGTTTGCCTCATCGCCTGTTTCCAGAGCTATTGTGCGAATCGGCGTGCAATTTGGCAAATTTGTATGGAAACTGGTACCCAAACGGATGCAGGATTTCCTGGAAAGCCGTTTTGACGACAAGGCTTTTAAAAAGAAAGCCAAAAAAGACAAGGGCCTGTCATTTGATCTGGTCCGCGCCTCGGTGAACCTGGCCGTTTCAAGCAGCCTGATTGCTTTTGCCACTTCCTACAAACTGCCGCTATCTACCACATACGTTACCTTTATGGTGGCCATGAGCACCTCGCTGGCCGACCGGGCCTGGGGTCGCGAAAGCGCCGTATACCGCATTTCAGGGGTGATTACCGTGATCGGGGGTTGGTTCTTCACGGCTTTTGTAGCCTTTACAGGCGCCTTCCTCATTGCCTTGCTGCTCATCTGGGGCGGACCAATAGCTATAGTAGCCCTGATCATACTGGCCATTGTGTTTGTCTACCGCACCCATATGCTGCATAAAAAACGTGAAGAGGAAATCAAGGCTGCAGAAGTAGACTTTTGGGGAGATGACGCCATTACCGGCAAATCGGTGCTCACCAGATACAACAACCGCATTGCACTGTCAATGATTGCCACTGCCGACCTGTATGAAACGGCCGTTGAATCGCTGATAGCGGAAAAAAGGAAAAAGCTCGCCAAATCCGAAAAAGAAGCCCACAAGTTGAGAAAGACCCTGAAGAACTACAAAAAGGATGCGCACAAGCTGGTTTCACGACTTGAAGGCAGCGATCTGGCCGATGACGGGGAATACTATTTCCAGATGCTCGATCACATGAACGAAGTATCACATTACCTGAACAACATCATTGAACCCGCTTTCGTCCATGTCGACAACAACCACGCGCCCCTGCACAAAGCCGATGCCGATGAGCTGAATGAATTTTCAGCGCGGGCCGTCAAATACCTGAAAAAAGCCAAAAACTGCATTGAGTCAGGTAAGTACGGAAGCCCGCAGGAGGAGGCAGAAATGCTGCAAAGTTTGTATGACATGCTTTCCGACATGCGCAAGAAACACCTGAAACGCTTCAAGGCAGGTCATATTGGTACCAGCGTGAGTCTGCTTTACCTCGACATGCTGGCCGAATCGAAAAACATGCTGATGAATGTATCGAACCTTGTAAAAACCTCCAGGGCTTTCATTGCTTCTCAGCTGGCTCTGAAATAAAAGAAAGGTTTCTTTTTAACCCTGTGAAACCAGTTCGCTTAACTGGCGAGCGGGCAAAGAGTTCCCCATACTGCTGTTCATCCAGGAGATGCCAGTCGTGACAGGTCATTGTCATCAGCCGGGGCGTGGGTTTGAATTCGACGACGTGATGTGCTGCAGCCTTGCGGTTCCACGGGCACACATCCTGGCAGATGTCGCATCCGAAAACCCGGTTTTTCATTTTGCCCCGGAATTCATGATTGATATCTCCTTTGTTTTCAATAGTAAGATAGGATATGCAGCGGCGGGCATCAACCCGGAAGGGTGCAATCAGTGCTCCGGTCGGGCAGGCATCCAGGCACCGGGTGCAGGTGCCGCAATAATCGGGCACGGGTTCATCGTAATGCAGCGGGATATCAACCACCAGTTCGCCTATGAAAACAAAGGAACCCAGTTCTTTGCTGATCAGGCAGGTGTTTTTACCGATCCAGCCCAGTCCCGCCCTGGCCGCCCATGCTTTCTCAAGAACCGGTGCCGAATCCACAAAGTACCTGCCGGTAACAGGGGCTACTGATTCCCGGATAAAACGCAACAGGAGTTCTAATTTTTTGCGCATCACCCGGTGATAGTCTTCACCATAGGCATATTTCGAAATAACCGGGGCTTCCGGATCCTGCTGGTGATCCGACGGGAAGTAGTTCATCAGGACTGAAATCACTGATCTGGCTCCGTCAACCAGGCGGGTGGGGTCAACACGCTTGCCGGCATGGTTTTCCATATAACCCATGTTGCCATGAAAATGCAGGTCGAGCCAGGTTTTCAGGTGGCTTTGCTCCTCTTCGAGACAGGCAGCACGCGAGAATCCGCACGCATCAAATCCCAGTCTGCGTGCTTCCTTCCTGATCATGGATGATTGACGGAGTAATTCATCCATGGATAACACTCTTAAAGTTTCTTTTTGACCTCGGTGGTTTCGTAACCTTCGATGATGTCGCCGGCACGGATGTCGTTGAAATTTTCAATATTCAGACCACATTCCTGGCCGACTATGGCCTCCTTCACATCATCTTTGAAACGTTTCAGGGAGGCCAGTTTACCTGTATAAATAACAATTCCGTCGCGGATCACGCGAACCTTGGTGTCTCGTTTGATCTTGCCTTCCTTCACCATACAGCCGGCAATGGTGCCCACTTTAGTGATTTTGAAAGCTTCAAGTATCTCGAGGGTTGCCACGATTTCTTCTTTGATTTCAGGTGACAACATACCTTCCATAGCCGACTTGATTTCATTGATGGCATCGTAAATGATGCTGTACAGCCTGATGTCAATTTCTTCTTTCTCGGCCAGCTTGCGCGCCTGCATGGACGGACGAACCTGGAATCCAATTACAATGGCATTGGAGGCGGCAGCAAGCAATACATCGCTTTCCGATATCTGACCTACGGCCTTATGGATCACGTTCACCTGAATCTCTTCATTGGACAGCTTGATCAGCGAGTCGGAAAGTGCTTCAATGGATCCGTCGACATCACCTTTAACAATTACATTGAGTTCCTTGAAATTGCCAATGGCAATACGCCGCCCGATTTCATCAAGCGTAATGTGTTTCTGGGTGCGCAATCCCTGCTCACGTAACAATTGCTCGCGTTTGTTGGCGATATCTTTGGCATCCTTTTCACTTTCATAAACATTAAACTTGTCGCCCGCCTGGGGTGCACCGTTCAGTCCAAGTATCAGCACCGGATCCGAAGGTCCGGCCACGGTAATTTTCTTTCCCCGCTCGTCGTACATGGCCTTGACCCTGCCAAAGTTATGTCCGGCAAGCACCACATCTCCCACATGCAAAGATCCGGCCTGAACCAGCACGGTGGCCACATAACCCCTTCCCTTATCCAGAGAGGATTCAATAATGGTACCCACGGCCGGTTTGTTCGGATTTGCTTTGAGATTCAGGTATTCGGCTTCAAGCAGTACCTTTTCAAGCAGTTCATCAACATTCAACCCGGTTTTGGCTGAGATTTCCTGTGACTGGAATTTGCCGCCCCAGTCCTCCACCAGGATATTCATTTTAGCCAGGGCTTCTTTAATCTTTTCAGGATTGGCGGTCGGCTTGTCAATTTTGTTTATGGCAAATACCATGGGAACGCCGGCAGCCTGAGCATGGTTGATGGCTTCAACCGTTTGTGGCATGATCCCGTCATCAGCAGCCACCACAATGATGGCCACATCGGTGATTTGCGCGCCACGGGCCCTCATGGCGGTAAATGCCTCGTGACCCGGGGTATCCAGGAATGAGATCTGCCTGCCGTCTTTGAGTTCAACACCATAAGCGCCAATATGTTGCGTAATACCGCCGGCTTCACCGGCAATTACGTTGGCATGCCGGATGTGGTCAAGCAATTTGGTTTTTCCATGGTCCACATGGCCCATTACTGTCACAATCGGAGGCCGGGGCACAAGATCTTCCGGGTCTTCTTCTTCCTCAACCTCTTCTTCCTGGGTATCCACGGTAACAAATTCCACCTTGTAGCTGAATTCCTCGGCAACCAACACCAGGGCTTCCGCATCAAGGCGCTGATTGATCGACACAAAAAGGCCCAGGCTCATACAGGCAGCAATCACCTCATTAACCGGAACTCCCATCAACGTAGCCAGTTCATTAACAGTAACAAACTCGGTTACTTTGAGTACATTCTTTTCCTGTTCTCTTCTTTCCTCCTCGGCCAGGTTACGCTGGCTGGCAATATCACGTTTTTCCTTCCGGTACTTGGCACCTTTTGATGACCTGCCCTTGGTGGTCAAACGGGCAAAAGTATCCTTAATCTGCTTATCTACATCTTCTTCGCTGATTTCAAACCGGTATCCTTTCCGCTTTTTCTTCTTCTTTTTGTCTTTCAGCGATTCCGCATCGGGTGCCTTGCCAGGCTGTTTCTCAACGCTGACGCGCTGTGTATCCTTTTTTATGCGCTTCCTTTTTTTCTTCTGTGCTGAATCCTCTGATTCCTCCTTGGCGCCGGGAAGTTCCATCTTTCCAATAACCTTTGGACCATCGAGCCTTTCAGCCCTGGCCCTGATTACTTCAGGCTGTGGCCTTTCAGTTCTTGGAGCGCCCTTTTCTTCTCTATCCTTTACATGGATTCCCAGGTTTTCAGGCTCTTTCTGCTGAATGTTTCTGCTCTTCCTTTCTTTTTCCAACTGCTCCCGTGTCTTTTTGGGAGGCCGGGTCCGCTGATTCATGGAATCCAGATCAATCCTGCCCACCACCTTTACCTCAACATCTTTGATCTCGGGCTTCATGAAGACTTCTTCATCAGGAGAAACCACCTCCTCAATTTCGGGTTCCTTTTCAGTTGTGGCCAAAACTACCGGTTCTTCCTGCTTTATGTCTTCAACAGGAGGCACAGCAGGCTCTTCCGGAACAGACACTTCACCGGTTCTTTTGGTAACCTTGGATTCCTTAACTTCTTTAACTTCCTTTACTTCTTTTACTTCTTTTACTTCTTTTACTTCTTTTACTTCTTTTACTTCTTTTACTTC
>CAZLLD010000025.1:0-44165 GCA_964560225.1 uncultured Bacteroidales bacterium | reverse complement strand
AATCGAGATATTCCATTGATTAATTACGGATTACCATGCGACATAATAACGCGAAGAACAATTTAGGACGAAAAAGCGCTCACCGTAAGGCTATGCTCTCAAACATGGCATCTTCACTGATTTTGCACAAGCGCATAAAAACCACTGCTGCTAAAGCGAAAGCTTTACGTGGCTTCATTGAACCCATTTTAACCAAATCAAAAGAAGACAGCACCAGTTCACGCAGGCTTGCTTTTTCTTATCTGCAGGATAAAAATGCTGTTACGGCTCTTTTCAGAGAAGTATCCCCCAAGATCACCGATCGGCCTGGCGGATATACCCGTATTCTGAAAATCGGAACAAGGGTTGGTGATGCTGCTGAAATGTGCTATATTGAGCTGGTTGACTTTAACGAAACCATGCTTGGTGCAGCATCTGCCGCAGACGTTAAAACAGCACGCCGCAGTCGTCGTGGTTCAAAGAAGAAAGGCGAAGCAGGACCAGTAGAAGCTGAAGCTGCTGCAGCCGAAAAACAGGCTAAACCCAGGAAAACTGCTCCCAAAGCTGCTTCACAAACCGAAAAGGAAGAAAAGGAAGAAAAGGAAGCTGGACAGGAACCTGCAGATTCGGATAACAAAGAATAACTGAAAATTATTAAATACGTAACCATGGGACAAATTGCTAATGTTCATGCCCGTGAAATACTTGACTCACGAGGCAATCCTACCATTGAAGTAGAAGTGGCACTTGAAAGCGGTTTTGTTGGCCGTGCAGCTGTGCCTTCGGGAGCTTCCACCGGTGAAAATGAAGCCCTTGAACTTCGCGACGGAGACAAGAAAAGATACCTGGGTAAAGGCGTTCTCAAAGCTGTTGATAATGTAAATAAGATTATTGCCAAGGAAATTATTGGCATGAATGCTTTGGATCAGGTTGCCGTCGACCGGAAGATGATTGCCCTCGACGGTACCAAAACCAAGAGTAAGCTTGGCGCAAATGCCATACTGGGCGTTTCACTTGCAGTGGCTAAAGCTGCAGCTATGTATCACGACATGCCGCTATACCGGTATATTGGCGGTACCAATGCAAAAGTGCTTCCTGTTCCCATGATGAACATCATCAACGGTGGTTCACACAGTGACGCTCCCATTGCATTCCAGGAATTCATGATTCGTCCCATCGGCGCTACCAGTTTCCGCGAAGGTCTTCGTATGGGCGCTGAGGTGTTTCATTCCCTCAAAAAAGTGTTGAAAGATCGTGGTTTGAGCACAGCAGTCGGTGATGAAGGCGGTTTTGCACCGGTTCTTAATGGAACTGAAGATGCCCTGGAATCGATTATCAAAGCTATTGAAGCTGCAGGTTATAAAGCCGGACGTGCAAAAGATGGCGGTGATGTATCTATTGGCCTCGATTGTGCTGCTTCTGAATTCTATGAAAACGGCAAATACAATTATGCCAAGTTCGAAGGTGCAAAGGGTGCTGTGCGCACTTCAGCTGAACAGGTTGCCTTCCTGGAACAACTGATCAACAAGTTCCCCATTGACTCCATCGAAGATGGAATGTCTGAACATGACTGGGATGGCTGGAAACTGCTTACTGATAAAATCGGCAGCCGTTGCCAGTTGGTAGGTGACGACTTGTTTGTTACCAATGTTGAGTTCCTCAAGAAAGGAATCGATATGGGCTGTGCCAATTCCATCCTGATTAAGGTAAACCAGATTGGCAGTCTTACTGAAACTTTGGATGCCATAGAAATGGCCCACCGGGCTGGCTATACCTCTGTTACTTCTCACCGCTCTGGCGAAACAGAAGATGCAACCATTGCTGATATTGCCGTAGCCACCAATTCCGGTCAGATCAAAACCGGTTCATTGAGCCGCTCCGATCGTATGGCCAAGTATAACCAGCTGCTGCGCATTGAAGAAGAACTGGGTGATCTTGCCATCTATGGATATAAAAAGTAACCTGGGGTGATTTAACATCAGCCCGGTACAAATACCTGACAAGCTGCCTGAAATGTTTCGGGCAGCTTTTTTTGTTTTAAGCGTATGCGGCTACCGGCTTATTTCAACTCCTGCTATTTTAGTTTTGTATTGTTGAATAAATTAGCTACTTTAAGGAGTTTAAATAAATGGACTGATGCGGTTGAGCCGTTGTCACATACTTATTGTTATTGTATTAATATACAGTCCGTTATACGCTCAGGAATACCTTGAGCCGGAAGTGATTTCCATTGAAAACGGCTTGTCATCAAGGTTTGTGAACACACTAACGATTGACCGTAATGGCTATCTTTGGGCAGGCACTACTTACGGATTAAACCGGTTTGACGGTTATCGGTTCAGAAAATTCTTTACATCTGCTGAAAACAACCAACCGATAGGCTATCAGCATATTCGTAGCGTGAAGGTTGATGCGTCAGGAAATTTATGGATTCTCAATCAGTCAGGCATTAACCGTTTCGATTATAAAACCGGAAAGATCACTGAATTGCCGGTTTCGTTATTTGATGAACCTTATGAAAAAGAATCGGTTTTAACCGACATGTGTGTTTCACCTGACAGCAAGTTATGGCTTCTGACAAACATATCTCTTACAGGGGTGTCTCCGGATCATGCTGAGAGAACCTACCCTTTCCCCGAGGAATTACTTCGGGAAGGCACTTTACCCACATGCCTTATAGCGGATAATACCGGAAACCTGTGGATCGGAACTACGGGGGGATTATGGCTCTTTGACCCGGAACAGGGCGTGTTCAGGGAACTCGTTAACCGCGATTCGCAAGGATTGCTCAGCAACAACCACGTGAACTGCCTTCATATTGACAGCGATAATGCCATCTGGATAGGTACAAATAACGGTCTGAACCGGGTTGATCCTGTAGATTTTGCATTTCAGCCGTTCTATCCATCAGGGCTGCGTGCCCTGCCTTCGCTTAATGAAATTCATTCCATCACCAGTGATGAGGACGGCATTCTGGTTGTGGCAACCAATTCGGGTATCGTGCGGTTCAATACAAGAGGTCAGATTTTCACGCCAGTATACCAGACAGGTGTCAATCAAAAAATACACAGTGTTGCAGTTGATTCTGCTGGTATTATCTGGGGCGGTACATCAGAAGGACTACTGAAGATCAGAAAATCCTCCCTTTCAATGGTGAACCTTCCGATTGAACGCTTTGGAGTTTCCCGTGAAAACAGCCATATTCTGTCTGCTGCACAGGGAACCGCCGGAAAAATTCTGTTGGGCTTCCATAATGAGGGGTATGGTGTTTATGATGAGAACACTCAGAAAATCAGTCGCTTCAAAACACTTGACGGAAGCAATGTGGTGAATTTCTTTCCATACAAACCCAACATGTATTTCGTTGTCTCCCAACATGGTGTAGAAGTGTTGGACGTCAAGGCCAGCAGCAGGAAAAGCCTGAAAGAATTGTATTCATTTATTAATGAAGATCTTTTTAAGCAGGAACAACTGAACTGTATTTTTTATGATGGTGTTAACCAACTCTGGCTGGGTTCTTCAAAGGGCATTCAGCGCATCAAAATTGACTCGTCGTACCATGTGGCAATGCCTGTGCTCAAATACAACGGCCAACAGATAAGAATTGGCAAAGTCTTTAGCATCATTCAGGATCCTTTCAGGAATATCTGGCTGGGAACAGACAACGGTCTGCTGTATTACGACCCGGTTAAAGGTAGCGTAAGCAAATATACACCTTATGATGTAAACCTGATGAATACAGAGCATAAGGCTGTGTATGCAATTGTACCCGAAAAATCTGATATCTTCTGGATGGGTACTTCGGGGGGTATATTCAGGTTTGATGCTGGATCCCGTGGATTTACCACCCTCAATGTGCCCGGCATCATGAATTCGGCGTTCAACACACTGGCTGTTGATTCCTATGGCAATTTGTGGTTCAGCAATGAAACTGGTTTATATCAATACATCAAAGCTTACAACACCATAAGAAATTATGATCAGAAAGAAGGGTTGCTTAATGATACCTACACAACAATCAGCAGCGGCGCAGAGGGGAGCTTATTGATTGCGGGTCCGCTTGGCGTGTCTGTTGTAAAGCCTGAACGGCAGGATACGTTACATGCTGTTCAAAAGGTGGTTATAACAGGTGTCAGATTACTGGACAATGATCCCGCGAAAGATGATTTGTATTGCCAGGTACCTGATACCATATTCCTTCCCTGGAGCCGGAAACCACTCCAGATAAGTTTTGCCGTACTTGATTTTTCAAGACCTGAATGGAATCATTTCCGTTATAGTTTTGGAAAATCTGGCAGAGATGCCGTGTGGATTAACCTGGAGAAACAGAACCAGGTAATCATTGACCGGTTACCTCCGGGCAAGCACGTTTTCAGGGTAACAGGTTCAAATCGTGATAAGTTGTGGAATACCACCGGAACATCACTCGTGATTGTTGTTGAAGCACCTTATTGGAGGTCCAGAATTGGATTGGCAGTTATATTACTGGCCGGCTCCTTCTTGGTTTTCCTGTTTTTGCGTTTTTGGATACGCCAGTTTTTTAACCTAAGCCGCGAAAACAGGGAGCGAGAAATGTTTGCCCGGCAGATCATGCTGCAAAAAGAGGAACTAACCCTGAAAAACAAAAGTATTACCGATAGTATCAATTATGCCAAGCGCATACAAACGGCAATGTTGCCGCCGCTGAAGCTTTTTAAATCCATCTTCCCTTCGTCTTTCATTCTGTTTATGCCAAAAGACATAGTAAGTGGCGATTTTTACTGGGTGAACAAGTTGGGTGACAAGATCTTCATAGCTGCAGTAGATTGTACCGGACATGGTGTACCCGGCGCCTTCATGTCGATTATCGGTTTTGAACTGTTCAGAAAGATTACCAATATTGAAGGCCTTTCCAGACCTTCAGATATTCTTAACCGTTTGAATGAAGATTTTCACGAAATATTCAGGGATATTGATAACGTGATTCTCCGCGACGGAATGGATGTTGCTTTTTGTTCGATTGATAAAAAGGATATGATTGTGGAATTTTCGGGAGCTTTTAATCCGTTGTATATCATCAGGGATAACAAAATTACCGAAGTTAAGGGAGATCGTTTTGCCATCGGCCTTGATGAAACCAATTTTAAGGATCAGACCTTTAAAAATCACATCATTCCCATTCAGAAAGGAGACATCATCTACCTTTTCTCCGACGGATTTGCAGACCAGTTTGGCGGTCCAGACGGAAAGAAGTATAAATACCGCCGCTTCAGGCATCTGCTGCTAAACCTGCACCAGTTACCCATGGAAAAACAACATGAAATTCTTGAAAACAATGTTGTTGAATGGCGGGGAGAACAGGAACAGGTAGATGATATTCTGGTGATCGGAATTAAAATCGATTTTTGATGTTGTGTTTTGAACACACCCTGGCACGATTCTACGATTCCAGCAACATCTTCATCTTGTTAACCAACACTTCAACCTGGAAAGGCTTACTGATATAATCATTCATGCCTGCAGCCAGGCATGCTTCTTTATCACCTGACAGTGCGTTCGCAGTGATGGCAATGATTGGAGTCTGCGTGTTGGAGGAGGATTCAAGTTCCCTGATTTTTTTGGTAGCGGCAATGCCATTGATTACAGGCATTTGAATATCCATCAGGATAAGATGATACTTGGTGGTTCCGAATTTGTCAAGGGCATCTTTGCCATTGTTGGCAATGTCAATATTCTTCACATGGTTTTTCAGGCTCAGGATGATGATTTTCTGGTTAATGGCATTGTCCTCAACCAGCAGGATATTGGCATTCTTAAGATCAACTTTGCTTTTCGACTGTAAAAGCTGTGTCATGTCCTTGTCAGTTTCTGATTTCTGGGTCCCTGTGGCACCTTTCTTCAGAACAAATCCAAACTGGAGGACGGTCAGGTCACCTGTGGTGACGATTTTCAACTCACCACCATAATAGTCAATAATTTTCTTGGCAATGGTGAAGTCAATGAAATAATCGTCAGGCTGGTATGATCCTTCTTTGATCTGATCAACTCCCGGACGACTGTAATAATTGCCGTAGTCATCTGATTCAAGCTGGAGTTGCGGGCATTTGATAAGGTAACTGAATTCAGATTCATGTTCAGAATCGTTTTGCAGGTTGATATCCACATCCACTACCAGCCTGTTATCAGGATTGGCTTTAATGATGTTTTCAATAATGTTCAGGAAAATCTGCTTAATCCGGATTGGATCGCCAATGTATTGGGTTTTGATGCTCCGCAAAGCATGAAGGTTGATTTCCAGCCTTTCCTTGTGCTGATCTCTGAATAATTTAAGTGTGTTGTCAATAGATGCATACAGGTCAAAATTCACCTGGCTGCTGAGTTCTTTTTCAATTTTTACCTCCGAAACCTTCACAATGTTGTTAACAACATTGATCAGGTTTATTGTCGAAGCCATGATGGTTTCGAACAGATCACGATGTTCGGCATCCAGTTTCGACTTATTAATCAGGTTGGAAACCACCGTGAGGTTATTTAGCGGGGTTCTGATCTGGTGTGACAATTTTGAAAGAAAATCGTCTTTCTGCCTGGTCTCATTTTTTGATTCGATAATGGATTTCTCCAAAACAGAATAGTTATGCACCTTGACAAATTCATTCAGGTAAGCAAGAAGATGAATTGTGGCATAAATACCCAGCAACCGAATCACATGGTCATTGGAATATGTCTGGTGCACCTGCAAGCGATCCTGGAAAACAAAAAAAGACAGAGCCGCCAAAAACAGCAGAAAGGAAACAATATTGCCTTTGCTGATTCCGAAAAGCGGAATTGACACAACAGGAAAAACCAGCATCCAATAGCTTCCCAACCCTGAATTACCACCGGTGTAAAGCAGAAAGAAAATGACCACTATGATAACAGAAGTTAGCAGGGTCTTGGTGACTTTCAGCTGTTGGAATATTAATTGATAACCCAGCACCAATAGCAAAGCAAAGGAAGATGCAAGAAGAAACCATGCTACAGTATAATTCATTTCCAGATAGGCGAGAATTCCATAGCCAAGCATAACCAGGATTCCGATGACATTAATGAAATATGTAACAAGCATTTTATTGACAACATCCAGATCGGCTTGCTGCTCAAGCTTTTTGGTTAGCCGGGCAAGTAAATGATAAAGAGGATTCATTACCATAAATATGATTAAAAGTGTTGGGTCACCATTTACCTAATCTCAAGGATAAATATATGAATTATTTGCACAATTATGAACCGGATAAATTCATTGATATCTAAATTAATAATGATTGGCCCGATTTTTGAAAATTATTTTTTGATGCGCAATCCCTTTCATGAGTTGAAAAAATAAACCTAATTTTGTAAATACGTTAATGATTGTACAAATGTTTCCTATCAGTTCACTGAAAGCTGCAGCGTTTTATATGTTTCTGTTTGTATTTGTGACAACAGAAGCACAACAACACGATACGCTGAACAGGATCAAATACACTCCTGAATTTAAGTTTAAAGAAGGTGTCTATATGAACTTTGATCAGGTCAGGCAAAACAATCCCATTCCGAAATCGCGCATTATTACAGAGGTATCCTACGACGATCCTGATTTCTTTGAACGTGTTTTGAATGGGAAAAAACTACAATTATTTGATAATATCGGCGTTAAGCAGGAAATCCAAAGCAAGTCTATCTGGGGGTTTTCAAGAAATGGAGTTCTTTACATATATCTGAATGACAATTACTTCAGAATAACCATCATTGGAAACATTTGCCATTTTGTGGGAAGTCTTACTTCCTATAACCGGAGTTCCGGAGTTCCTTATTATGGTTATGGTTATCCTTATTATTATTCGCCTTATTACAATCCTTATTATTCGCCTTATTCAAACAATACATCTGTTGAAATGAAGCAGTATCTGCTCGATTTTAAAACAGGCAATGTGTTGGATTACAGCGAGGAAAGTGTTGAGGTCTTGTTGATGTCAGATCCGGAATTGCATGACGAATTTGCCGGGTTAAGTAAGAAAAAACAAAAACAGCTGAAATTTCTTTACATCAGAAAATTCAATGAACGAAATCCACTATTTTTTCCAGTAAATTAATCAAAAGACTATGAAAAAACTGATTTTTTCAATGATGTTGTGCGGCATAGCTGTGTGGATGAATGCACAAACCTTTGTTCCTTCTCGTGAGGATGTAGATGCTTTTTTCTCCACTAAAACGCTGGTTGTGCTTGAGGATAATCCGCTGATGGAGTACAATAAGATTATCAAGGGTGTTATGCAGCAGGAATGGAATATTACCGAATTTGACTTCATTACCGATAAGGAATTTCAGGAAAAGCGTATGGACGCGCAATATTCTTTCATTTATATGTCGCATGTTACCTTTGAAGCCGACAAAACCGACGCATCCTACCGTTTCTTGCACCTTTCCCTCGGGGGAGATTATTTCAGGCTGAATGAAATGCCTGACATTGCTTCAGTTCCGCTTGCCTACTTTGATGTCGAAGAAGACAGGTATGCCTATAAGCTGGCCATTCTGGTTCGGTTTATGCAGAACCATGCCAAGTTAATAAAAGCCCATCCCGAAATTATTTCTGCCAATGTTTTTAAGCACTATAATGACAATGTGAAGGATATTCGGGATAAAACACTTTACTTGCTTGAGGAGGAACTTGCACCTTCAGTGAATACGGAAGCCAAAATCAAGAAGGTATATCCCTTTAAGTTCGAGATCGTTACACCTGAGGATATTGAAGAAGCAATAAAAAGTCGTGATCCGGAAGTTGTATTCCTTCATAAAGTAGGTCCTGAAGGTACCAAACTGGATGCACGCAGCTATAAAGTTATCATAGGTGCCGCCGACGCCAACTTTTATTATTTTGATTACCATAAGATCAATGATAAAAATCCGGATGGCTTTCTGGAAGCTGATTTTAAGAAACTCGTGAAATAGGTTTTCACATTATTGATGGTAAATTCAAATATTTTCGTATTTTCATAGCTGCAAATTGTTATCAAGGCCATTTTATGAGAACTGCTGTTATCCTGGTGATTCTGATATTCCCGTTGCGGTTGTTGATGGCGCAAGATAACCCGCGCGTGAAGACATTGCTGGCTGAAACAGATATCCTGATTGCCAGCAAAAACCTGCCGGAGGCCTTGAACAAAACCAGGGAAGTCCTTAATCTGGCATCCGATAACCATCAAGCCCTGCAAAAGCAGATCAACATATACTTTCTGATGAATGATGACAAAGAGGCTCTGAGGCTTGCAGATGAGGCGGTCAGAAAGTATCCCGACATGCCAGCCTATTATTACCTCAGGGGAGTCATTCTCAATACCAAAGAAAAATTCAGTAAAGCCCTTGATGATTTTACCCGGGCTATTGAACTTGAACCAGGCGACATTTTGTATCGCTGCTATCTTGGACGGGGAGTCAGCTATATGAATTTGCTTGAATATGACAATGCTCTGCTCGACTTAACAGCATCTATAGAAAAAAATGACACGGTGGCCAGCACTTTTCACAGTAGGGCAATGGTTAATTACGAGTTACGTGATTATTCTGCGGCCGTCAACGATTTTCTGAAAGTTTTGGAGCTGTCTGAAGGTAATTCCGCTCTTTACTTCAATCTGGGGATGTCATACTACCGTTTGGATGATATGGAAAAGGCCTGTCCGAATTTAAACAAAGCCTGCTCCATGGGCAACCTGAATGCATGCAGAATGTCGCTTATGGAGTGTGCCAAAGTCATCCCGGAAGTGCGATAGTGATTCATAGCAGGTGAAACACGCACTAAACTCCGCGCTATACATGGAGTTTGCAGATACTTATCCTTCATTGCATTTGAGATGGACCTTTCTGTAATCATTGTAAACTACAACGTTAAGTACTTTCTTGAACAATGCCTCCATTCTGTAATGATGGCGATCAGTAAAATTCATGCTGAAGTAATTGTAGTAGATAACAAGTCGGTTGACGGTTCTGTAAGCATGATCAGGCAAAAGTTTCCCCAGGTAATCCTGATTGCAAACACCTCCAATTTGGGTTTTGCCAGAGCCAACAACCAGGCTATTAAAAAGGCTTCGGGAAGGCATATCCTTTTGCTCAATCCAGACACAGTGGTTCAGGAGGATTCATTTCTGAAGTGTATTCAATACATGGATCAGAATCCGAAAGCAGGATGCCTGGGTGTTAAAATGATTGATGGAAAGGGTAAGTTTCTCCCCGAATCGAAAAGATCATTACCCACCCCTCTGGTTGCGTTTTATAAAGTATTTGGTCTGTCGAAACTATTCCCCCATTCGAAAATCTTCGGCAGATACCATCTGGGATTTCTGAATCCGGACGAGATACATGAGGTGGATGTAATATCAGGTGCTTACATGTTTATAAGAAGGTCTGCTCTTGAGAAGACAGGACTTCTCGACGAGAGTTTTTTTATGTATGGCGAAGATATAGACCTTTCGTACCGGTTCAGGCAGGCTGGGTACGCTAATTTCTACTTCCCGGATACAACAATCATTCATTACAAAGGTGAAAGCACCAAAAAGAGCAGCATCAACTATGTTGTTATTTTTTACAAGGCCATGATTATTTTTGCAAAAAAGCATTTTTCTGAAAGCACAGCCAAATATTTTGTGTTTTTCATTCATATGGCCATTTACTTCAGGGCAGGGCTGTCAATTCTCACCCGTTTTATCAAAGGAGCCGCCACACCTTTTCTCGATTTTGTCCTGATTTATTCGGGGTATCATTTTCTTTTACCTTTTTGGGAACTGAACCATTTCGGACAAAGAGGATATTATCCCAGGGAATATTTAGTCTATGTTGTTCCGGCATACATTGTGATCTGGCTTATTTCTATTTTCATGTCAACCGGATACGAAAGAAAAGTAAAGTTCACTGACTTGCTGCGTGGTGTTCTTACAGGGTCTGTGATGATTCTGCTCGTTTATGCGCTGCTTCCTGAGACCTGGCGTTTTTCACGTGCACTGATCATTTTGGGTACTATATGGACGCTTTTATGTACCACACTGTTAAGGTTCCTTTTGAGCCGGGTCAGCCGGGAGAGCTTCTCGTTCGAATTGATCAGAAAGAAGAAAAAAGTAATCATCATTGGTAATCTTCAGGAATGCAAAAGGGTATATTCTATTATCAACCAGTCGTATTCAGCTCCTGACCTTGTTGGATTTGTAAGTCCTGTTAATGACCAAACCGGCCCCGATTTCATAGGGCATATTGATCAGATCCGGGATATGGTTCAAGTCAACCAGGCAGACGAACTGGTTTTTTGTGCTGCCGACATGCCCTCACATGAAATTATCCGCACCATGCTTCAGTTTACCCTTACGGGAATTGAGTTCAAAATTGCTCCCCCTGAAAGCATGTCAGTAATTGGCAGCAATTCCAGTGACCTATCGGGGGAGCTGTATGTTCTTCATTTTAATACACTGTCGCGTATTGTGAACAAAAGAAAGAAACGGCTTTTTGATGTGGTCATGTCGGTTATTATACTGGTATTAAGTCCGGCATTGATTTTTGCGGTTGAGAAACCTGCCGGACTATACAGAAACCTGTTCAACGTGCTGAAAGGTGCCGCCTCTTGGGTGGGCTATTTTCAGTCGACCGGTGGAAATCATCCCGGTTTACCCAAAATACGACCGGGAGTGCTGACTCCGCATGATTTGCACTCAGTTTCGTTTTCGGGCCAGAATTCAGATGAACAGGAAAACCTCATGTATGCCAAGGATTACAGGTTATCCAATGATTTGAGGATTATGATTGAAGGATGTAAAAATCTGGGAAGACAGCCAGCCGGGTTTTCTGGAACAGAGCTTTGATGCTGCTGCCAGGGAGAATTAACTGCACGAATTAACATCACAAAGTATTGACAGCTAGAGGGTCTTAATAAACAGTTGATAAATAACGCTTCATAACATGTTGACAGTTATTATTAATTGTTATTAATTATTTAAATTTGTTATGTTAGAAGCAGAACTATGAAACCCAATACATCAATCCGACCTTTCTTATCAGCATTCGTCTTGCTGTTCATTGTTTTTGTAACAGCCTATTCACAAGGAGAGGAGAAGCTTAAAGCTTTGTTTGTTGAAGCTGAGTCATACTTCCTGTTTGAGGAATACAAGGATGCTTTGCCTATATATCAAAGAATTTTGGTTGCTGATCCGGACAATTACAACATCAATTACAAGATAGGTATTTGTTATCTGAATGATGAGTACCAGGTTCAGAAATCCATTCCTTACCTGGAAAAGGCCGTTACAGGCATCAGCAGCGCCAGCAAGCCTGCCAGTTTTAAAGAACGGCAGGCGCCACCGGAAGCTTTTTATTATCTTGGAAATGCATACAGGGAAAATAACCGTTTAGACGATGCCATCAAAGCTTATGAGCAGTTCAAGCTCATTCTTGATCCGGTGGTTTATGATGCGGTTCTTGTGGACGACCAGATCAATGCCTGTAACGTTGCTGCCCACCAGCAAAAGAATCCCATGTATTTCATTTCGGTAAATGCAGGCGAAGGCATCAATGACCGGTTTGAGGAGATCAATCCGCTGGTTTCCGGCGATGAAAAGGTAATGGTGTTCACCAGGAAGCTGCAGTTTTACGATGCTGTCTTTTATTGTCGGCGGGATAACGGCAAGTGGTCTGAACCCCTCAATCTTACTCCTTTTTTCGGGCTTGATGGCAATTCCTATTGCACAGGTCTTTCTTACGACGGGGATGAAATTTTCGTATACCGCAGTGATGATTTCGATGGCAACCTTTACTCCAGCAAATTTAAGAATGGCAAGTGGTCAAAACTGGAAAAACTGAACGGGAATATCAATACAAAGTACTGGGAATCTCATGCATCTGTATCGAAGGATGGAAGAACCCTTTACTTTACGAGCAATCGTGAAGGAGGATATGGCGGATTGGATATTTATCGCTCCGAAAGAAGCCGCGGGGGAGACTGGGGGCCGGCAATTAACCTGGGCCCGGTTATCAATTCCAGGTTTAACGAGGATACCCCATTTGTTACCGACGATGGCAGCACCTTGTATTTCAGCTCAATGGGGCACTATAATATGGGCGGGTACGACATATTTTACAGTACAAAACTTGATAACGGACAATGGGCAAAGCCTGTGAATGCAGGGTATCCGTTAAATACCACCCGGGATGATTTGTTTTTTTTCCCGGTCAGGGATGGAGCTTATGCCTATTATTCCAAATACGACCCGGCGGATTCCTATGGCATGATGGATATTTACAAGCTGGAAGTATTTACCGACCTGCATCCGAGAAAGTTCATCCTGAATGGAATCACCAGGATAAACGGACAGGTTAGTCCGGAATTTGCCAAACTAACAGCAACTCTGGTAAACAGCAAAACAGGAAAAATTGTCGACCAGACACGGCTCAATTCTGATGGTTCATATACGCTGAATGCTGTTTCAGGTGATTTTGACCTGCAAATTAAGGGAGAGGGTATTACGGACCACAGCGATAAGATATCCATCCCCCTGAACAATCCTTCCAATATCTATGCTTTGTCTTCCGTTCTTACGGCATCTTCTTCAGGAACCCCTCCTGAAGAAATAGCCCAGGTACAAAAGAATGAACCGGCAACCGGACCTCAGATGATTGTGCCGATAGCTTCCTACAATGTAACTACCAATGAATCCATTCCGATCCGGCTTGATTTGGAAAAAAACACCAGATTAACGGTGCTTACCATGCTGGACGGGAAACCTTTGAAAACAGAGAACTTTGATATCAAACGCCGGAAGTTCGTTTATATGCTGACTCCGGAACCGGGTGTGAATACACTGCGTTTTACACTCAAAAACAGCAACGGAGACAGCACGGTTCGTGAAGTCACGGTAGCTTATACACCTCTTGTTGACGAGCAGCCAGTCATCCCTCCGACAAAACAAACTGTACTGGCTGATAGTGACCGATATATGGGCTTGTCTGCCATGGCTGACGGAAAGCTTCGTGAATTCCTCAATACATTGAATCTGAATGAGATGAATTTCAAATCAGCGGCGGATTTGTATGATTATCTGTTGAAGAATGCTGAGAAGCAGGGGTATTCATCAAAGGAAATTGAAACACTCATGTCGCGTTTTCTTTCACAAAAAGATATGAACCTGTTCTATGAAGAGCTTTATGACAATTCACCTGACAGCCTTGCTGCTTCTTTGGCCAGAATGAATCTGAAGGACAACAGCATTTATACTTCGGATGCCCTGCTGGATTTTCTGTATAAAAATTCCGCTACGGCCAATTACAGCATTGATGACCTGAGGAATACCCTGTACAAGATTGCTTCGCTGAACCGTGATCCAAATGAACTCATCAAGTTGCTTGAGTCATATGCCACCGGAGACCTGGCGGCTTATCTTGCGGCGATGCGGCAAAACTACAAGCTTTACCCCGATTCACGTGCTGTTGCCGATCACATTATGAAAGGGTTGCTGGCCGGTGAATTTTCTGCCGACTTGCTGGAATCGGCTCTTTCTCTTGCTGCAGTGGATATCAATGTTCATTTTCTTTCACAGAGCCTGATCTTCATTTCTTCGGACAACCTGAAACAGACAATTCTTGATTTGGAAATGGACCAGCAGAAGATTTGGAATTCGCAGCAGCTTATTTCGTATTTGCTTGAAAATGCGGACTTGCGGAAGTATTCCAAACGGGAGGTCCTTGAGAATATTGAAAAAGTCAGGAGAGATCCTTATTATTTTGTGGACTTGTTCCGCAAAATGCTGTTGGAGAAAGCAACCGGCAGCCTCAAGGAATTTTTGCAGGAGATAGATATCCGCGATCTGAAGTTGAACACGTTTGAAGAATTGTTGCAATACGTGCTTAATCAGTCACAATTCAATGACTTCAACCGTGAGATGGTTTACCAACTGCTGATTGATATCATCAATCCCAAAAACGTCGGGGAGTTTATCAGGCTGTTGAAGCAGTTTGCAGACGAGCGGATCATCAGGGCAATTGATGCCACAGATATACAGCAGTTCTCAAAGCCCCTTGAAGTGATGCAGTATCTCCTGTCGGTTGCCGATCAGTTCGATTATTCTGAGAAGGACTTGCTCAGGTTATTACTGAAACTGGTATTGATGAATGGGCCCGAAGCCGAAAGCAGTGATGCCCGACATGGGTTATTCTCTGGTATTGATCGGCCGGTGCTGATTACATCACTTGTGATAGTCAACCTGGTCATCATTATTCTACTAATTCTGTTCATACTGAGAAAAAAGCGTAAGAATGAATAAAAAAGCGATCACCATCTTTCTGTTTCTTACGATGCTAATTCCCTTGTCGGGGCAAAAAATCGTTCCCACGCCATCGGATCTTTATAAAGATGCCGTTGAATTCATGTATTCTGAGGATTATAAGGATGCACTTTTCATCCTGCTCAGCCTTCAGGAAAACGGATACCAGACGCCGAACACCAGTTACCTGATCGGAACATGTTATCTGAGTATTCAGGGGCAAAAAACAAAGTCAATACCTTACCTGAAAGAAGCATCACAAAAGGTTTCATCGGGTTACAAGGGCACCTCTCTTGAGGAAGAATATGCCCCTTTAAAGTCTTTATTGTACCTTGGGATTGCTTACCGGCTCAACAATGATTTCGACAATGCATTGCATTATTTGAATACGTATCTGAATACAATTGACGATGTGGAGAAGGATGAAAGGGCCCTTGCTGAATTTCATATTTCGAGATGCAACAATGCGCTGGAAATGATTCAGGCGCCCTCTGATTTCTCAAGCACTGTGTTGCCTGAAGAGATTAACACAGCCTTTTCGAACTTCAATCCCGTAGTGGCAAATGACGAAAAGATCATTTACTATATGAATGAGTTGAAGTTCTACGATGCAGTTATGACTTCAATTAAAACGGATGCTGGTTGGCAGGCGCCGGAAAACCTCACGCCCAGGATAAAATCGGATGGGGATCACCGGATTACCGGAATATCTGCAGATGGCAGGCAACTGTTTTTTTCTGTAAATGAACCTTATAGCAGAGGAGAACTTTATGTTTCCGAGGATATTACCGGAGACCGGTGCGAATTGAAAAAGCTGAATAGTCAGATCAATACCCAGTTCAACGAAACCCATGCTTCAGTTTCACCAGACGGAAAAACACTTTATTTTACAAGTGACCGAAAGGGAGGCTATGGCGGACTTGATATTTACCGTTCTTACAGGTCCGAGTCCGGTGACTGGGAAAAACCTGTGAACCTGGGACCCCTTATCAATTCTCCCTATAATGAAGAATCGCCGTTTCTTTCTGCTGATGGCCGGAGTCTTTACTTTAGTTCACAGGGCCATTATAATATGGGAGGATACGATGTATTCTGTTCTGCACTTGACGATGATAATCACTGGCTTCCGCCTGTAAATATCGGATATCCGCTCAATTCAACTGATGATGATCTTTTCCTGTTTCCGGTTGGTGACGGACATTTGGCCTACCAGGCAAAGTATTCCGCTGATAACGGTCAAATGGATATATACAGGTATCATATTAAGGCCTTTGGAAAGCCGGCTCGTTTTTTCGTGAACGGAAAGATAACCTTGCTGGCCGACTCTGGTTATGATGCTTCCCGTGTTCAGGTTGCATTTGTTGATCAGTCAACCGTTGATACGTTAGTTGTTAAACCGTTGAATGAGGATGGTTCATTCAGGCAAAAATTGCCGGCAGGTAATTACAACCTCGATTTTTCTGAAGGAAACCAGAAGCTGATGACAAAAAGCCTGAATATACCCGATTATTTTCCACATAATAACCTGGTTGTTCAGGAGGAAATCACTGTGCCATCCGGAAAGGTACACAGAGATACGTTTTATGTGAAAGATATTCGGTTCGCCTTTAACAGTTACCGCCTGGATAATGTGTACATGGCCTATCTGGATGAAGTGGCCCAAATTCTTGGAAAATATCCCGGTCTGGTTGTTCAGGCCAACGGTTATACCGATGCGTTGGGAAGTACCGGTTATAATCACAACTTGTCATTGAGGAGAGCAACTGCTGTGGCGGATTATCTGAAGGAGAAACAAATTCTTCCCGGAAGAATTGTTGTACAGGCAAATGGTGAACTGAACCCGGTAGCACTGAATATTAATTCCGACGGAACAGACAATTCCCGGGGCAGGAGTTTTAACAGGCGTGTTGAGCTTGTCTTTTCAGGAATTCCGTTGGAAATAACCCTGGAAAAAATCAATGACGTACCGGAGTTAATCCGGTTGAGATAATTCGTTCCTGCATAACCTGATTGTATTTAAGAGGGTTAATTTTAGCTAACCTGTCGTTAAATGATTAAATTTGTAATACACAAAATTGCCCGCACATGAAAACGGTACTGTTGCTTGCTTTCATTCTGCTCTTGATGAAGCCTTCGGAAGCACAAGAAAAGAACCTGGCTGAATTGAAAGAGTACTTTTCCGATGCCGAATTTTTCTTTGCTCAGGAAGAATATGCCGATGCCCTGTATGATTATATGGAACTATACAATAACGGGTTTAAGGAGAATGCCAACATCAATTACAAAATGGGCATCTGTTACCTGAGTATTCCGGGTCAGAAGGACAAGGCAATCGGACATTTGCAAGAGGCTGTTAAAAGTGTTTCAAAAAAATACGGTGAAAGCAAGTTCAAGCAGAAATCAGCTCCCCTTGATGCCTATCTTTTTCTCGGCAATGCTTACCGGGTAAACAACAAACTCAACGATGCCATCCAGGCATATAACAAGTATAAAGAGGTTGCCGTAACCCCCGAGGAGATTAAATATGCCGATCAGCAGATCAGTGCATGCAACACGGCTCTCGGTTTTATGAACAATCCGCTCAGGGTAAAACTGACCAATCTGGGTGACTCGGTAAACAGCATATCTTCAAATTTCAAGGGTGTGATATCGGGAGATGGGAAAACACTGGTTTATATGAATGAGTTGCCCTTTTATGATGCAGTATACTTCTCAAAATACCGGGATGGATGGTCATCACCCATCAACATCACACCCCAGATTGAATCAGATGGCGACCAGTATGTTTCTTCGATTTCTTATGACGGCACGCAGCTTTTCCTGACAAAGGAAGATGCCTTTAACAGCGATATTTACATGAGCCATTATGTGAATGGCAGGTGGACCAAATCATTGCCTTTGGCAGGTCAGGATATCAATACAAAATTTTGGGAATCACATGCTTCCGTGTCTAAAGACGGTAAGAAGCTCTATTTTACCAGTAACCGCAAAGGCGGCGTGGGTGACATGGATATTTATGTATCGCAACACCAGGCTGATGGAAGTTGGGGACTTCCGGTCAACCTGGGTATTCCGGTTAACACACCGCTTAACGAGGATACGCCGTTTATCACTGAAAATGACAGCTTGCTCTATTACAGTTCACAGGGAAATGAAAACATGGGAGGCTATGATATATTCGTTTCCAAACTTGATGCTTCGGGAAAATGGCTGAAGCCAGAAAATATGAAATACCCTGTAAATACTACCGACGATGATCTTTTCTACTATCCATGGAATAACAATCAGGTTGGATATATTTCAAAAATTCAACCTGACGGATTTGGCAAGGAAGATATTTATGCGGTACAGCCCCATGAATCCAAAGAATTAGCGGAATTGCTGGCAGATTACTTTAAAAGTTCAGAGCCTGCTCTCATGGAATTGACCCCGGTTGAGACACCCGAACCGGAGAAACCCTTACAGCAGGAGGATACAGAAGTAACCGAAAAGCCTGCAGAACCTTCCCAGCCGGAAAAGGTTACAGAACCAGCTGCACAACAGATTCCCGCTGAGATCAGTCTGGATCCGGTTTACTTCGCATTCGACAACTTTCAGCTGAACGAAGCAGGAAGGAAGCAATTGGATAAGGTTTTTCAATTGCTGAAGGACTATCCTGCTGTTCGTGTTCAATTTATTGGTCATGCCGATGCCAAAGGCCCTGCTGAATACAACCAGAAACTATCTGAGAAGCGTGCCAGTGCGGTTCTGAAATATATACATGAAAAGGGTGTTGATGCAGCCAGGCTTGAAGCCAAAGGAATGGGTGAACAACGTTTTGCTGCGATCAATTCGAATCCCGACGGATCGGATAATCCTGAAGGACGCAGGCTGAACCGCAGGGTCGAATATGAAATTACAGGAGCAAATGATATCGTGCTGATTATTCGTGCCACTCCGGTTCCGGAAAATCTGAAGTTTAAGCAGTAGTCATTCTGTCATGCGTACCTTGTTGTTTTCATCATTGTGTTTTGCCTTGCTGATGCCTTTAAGTGCTCAATCGGGCACTGATCTGAAGGAATCTTTCAATGAGGGAGAGTTCTTCTTTGTCCGTGCTGAGTATGAGGAAGCTGTCTATTATTTTCGCCGGCTGGTTGATCATAATCCTGCCAACAGCCATTACAACTTCAAACTGGGTGAATGTTACATGAATATACCAGGCAGGGAAGCGCTGGCCATTCCGTATTTCGAAAAAGCGACCTCCAAAACCGTAGCCAAGAACCAGTACAGCCGCAAGAGTTTTGATGAAACCAATGCTCCATGGCATGCCTGGTTTTACCTGGGAAACGTTTATCGCATTGCAGGAAGGCTGGATGATGCACTTGACGCCTACAATACATTCGTCAGCAATACCCCGATGTATTATGGAAGTTACAACGTGAATGTTGTAGAGAATGAGATGAAGTCATGTGAGCGGGCAAAAATATTAATGGACAGCCCTGTCGATGCTGCTTTCGAATTGCTTGACACAACAATTAATACGACAGCTTCTGAACTCTACCCGGTTGTAGATGCTTCTGAAAAAAACCTGGTTTTTATCAGACGGCTGAAGTTCTATGATGCCATTTTCCATACAGTAAAAGAAGGTGGTTCCTGGCGTAACCCGGTTAATTTAAACGCGCAGATTGGTTCTGACGGTGACTTCTATCCGGTATCGCTTTCATCTGACGGAAATGAATTGTATATGCTGAGGGTATCGGCAACGGGCAAAGACCTTTATGTATCTTATTTCAGAGATGGAGTATGGACTAAAGCCAAATCCCTGGGTAAGCCGATAAATAGTCCAGCCGATGAAACCTGGGCTTGTATTTCAACTGACAGGCAGGTTCTCTGGTTTGCCAGTTCGCGTAAAGGCGGATACGGAGGATCGGATCTTTATTACAGCAAAAGAAAAGGTGACGCCTGGGGAAAGCCCAAAAATGCAGGTCGGATCATCAATACGCCTTTTGATGAAGAAAGTCCCTGTCTTGTTGATCATGACAGCATACTCCTGTTCAGTTCAAAGGGCCATTACGGGATGGGAGGATACGATGTTTTCTATACCTCCAAAACGGAGAAAACCTGGAAAACTCCAGTAAATCTGGGCTTCCCTATTAACAATACAACCGATAATTTTGGGTATTCTGCTGCCTTGAGCAAAATAGGATACATGTCTCGCATCCCTGATATGGACAAGCAGGGAAGCGAAGATATTTTCCGAATCGTTTTCAGGTCTAACCATCCCTTACCGTAGCATGCCGGAATCTGAAGTGTTGTTAAGGGCAGTTGAGCCGTGCGATATTGAAGTGCTGTATCGTTGGGAAAATGATCCCGAGATATGGCGGGTCAGCAATACCATTACTCCTTTTTCAAAATTCATTCTGGAAAAATATATTGAAACCGCGCATCTGGATATTTATCAGGCAAAACAGCTTCGCCTGATGATCGACATTCCGGGAAAAAAAGGAGAACCACGAACAGTTGGCACTGTTGATCTTTTTGATTTTGACCCTTTTCACAATCGTGCCGGCGTAGGAATTCTCATTGGAGATAAATCTGACCGGAACAAGGGAATCGCCACCCTGGCTCTCAGGAAACTGATCGATTACAGTTTTAACACCTTGCAGTTGCATCAGCTCTATTGCAATATCACCAGGGGAAATAATGATAGCCTGAGGTTATTTAAGAAATGCGGGTTTAAAGTAACCGGCCGCAAAGCAGATTGGATAAAAACACCCGGAGGTTATATCGAGGAAATACTGCTTCAGCTTTTAAATGTTGAATAACAGGTTGTTCCAATTTATCTGATTGAGATTTGTGTGTAAGATTATTTTTTTTCATAATTTAGATTATTGTTATATAATTCAAAACTAAAAAGATATTTGTATTGCAGCTGATACGTAAATATCTGATACCCCCTGGCGGACCTGTAATCCTTTCAATAATTGCATTCCTTTACTTATTTGATGTATCTCTGTGGGCACAGACTGAGTCGGAAATTCGCTCAATTATTGGGGAAGGAGACATCAAAAAACTGATTAAAGCCGATGAGTATAAAACCAATGCGGATAAACTGGTTGAAGAAGCCAGCCAGTTAAACATGGATGTTTTACTCATGCAGGCAGATCCCAACCTGGATGAGAAAACTAAAACAAAGAAATCCGGTCAGATTGAAAGTCAGGCTCAGCAGAAACAGATTCAGGCTACTTCCTTGTATGAAAAATGCAACGAGATCAAATTTGCTGTATACAAGCAGTATATCGATGCATTCTGGAAAACTCATGAGGGTGAAGAAACGGATTATCTGAATGCCAAATTGCTTGAAGAACAATCCAGCGACAATTATTTTCAAGCCGTGAGCTATCGGATTGAGGCAAAGAAAATGCGTGACCTTTATATGCGGCTTGAGAAGCTCAGTGAGGCCAATGACCTTGAAAATAAAGCAATACAAAAACAGATTAGCGCGCTTGCAGCTTACTATTTACTGGAAGAAGTGCCGCTTGCCCAGACTGAAACTCCTGTTGCCGAACCAGAGACTGCGGTCATAGAATCAGGTGCTCCTGCTCCGGAAATTGAAATACCTGCGGAAAGTGAATTGCCGGCTGCGGTTTCAGAAAGTGACATCACACCAAATCAGCCTGATACATTTGATATCTTATCTGGACAAACGATTCCGGATACTAAGGAACCTTCTGTTACAATTGAACAGCCTGTAACAATTGTTGCTGCTGAGAAAACCTTACCTGAAGGAATGGAAATCAATCAGTCTCTGATTGATTCCTACAACCATTATATTGCCAGTGGAAGTTTCAATGACACTACCTTATCAACAGGAAAAATAGCAGGCATCACTGACTTTGATACCGACAGGATGCTTCGGCTGTGGTATGAATATATCTATGGACAGCAGGCTTATGAATCTGAGCAATTGTTGGCGGAAACAGCCGATACTGTTGTCGTGGAAGAGAAAGAGGTGTCTGTTGTAACAACTCCGCCGGATTCTGATGGAAAAACCGAAATAGGAATTGTTACAGAGAAGAACAGGGACCAAATTATTCCTGCTGATGACGAGGTAATATATCGTGTGCAGATTGCTGCAAACCGAACGGAACTTTCTCAACGCGCTTTAAGTAAAATGTATTACGGCAACAAGCGTGTTGAGATGATAAATGAAAACGGCTGGTATAAATACTCGGTAGGTGATTTTGTTACCTATGAGGAAGCCAGCAAGTTTAGAAAATCAACCGGCATGAGCAATGCTTTTGTCGTTGCCTATCTTAAGGGAACACAATTTGCATCAGGCAAAACCGAAGTTGCTGCCGAAACACAGCATGCATTTGCTCCTGCAGGAGAACAGCGTTTGCCGGAAGGTGTTATATTCCGAATACAGGTAGCTGCTAGCAGAGTTCCCTTGAATTTGGGCCAACTGAAGCAAATCTACCCTGGTGATTATCCCATTGAAATGATTAAAGAAGAAGGATGGTATAAATACCAGTTTATGGGTGTCAGGTTGTATTCTGACGCCATTTATTTGCTTAAGAATGTGAATACCAAAGGAGCGTTCGTTGTCGCCTATGAAAATGGAGCCAAGATTAACCTGGCTGATGCTGTCAGAAATACCAGGGAAATTGAAAACGCCGTTAAAACCTATGGACGAAAAGGTCAGATACAGGAGATCGAATTTCATTTACAATTAGCAGCTTCAAGAATTCCAATTTCGTCTGATGAATTGAAACTACTTTACATTGGCTCTGAACCGGTTTCAGTAATTTATGAGGAAGGCTGGTACAAATATCACCTGAAAGCAGGTAATTCCCCTGAAACAGCAGAACAATTCAAAAAATCTTGTTCCGTGGTGAAGGCATTTATTGTACCCTACAAAAGGGCTGCAAAAATTAGTTATTATGAAGCACTACAGGAATCAGAACAGAACTCCAAACAATAAACATGCATGGCTATGAAAATTTCATTTCAACACATTTGCAGTCTGGGATTCAAAGCGATTTTCATTACAGGGATATTGCTCACTTCCTGTATTTCCCAGAATAAGGTTAAGCTGTTGCAGGAAAGAACTGCCAGGGAGGCAGCTTCTGAATTTGCCAACAGCAAGAGCACCAGTTACAAATTACAAACAGGAGATCATCTGTATATTGAAGTATACAGTGTAGATCCCAAAACAAGCAAGTTTTTCCAGACGGATTTCCCCGACCTGATGAATCCGACTTACCTTTACCTGAAAAGCTTTTCCGTTGATGAGGCAGGGTACATTAATTTCTCCTTCGTCAACAAGATGTATGTTAAAGGACTCACCGTTGCCGAAGTAAAAGATCAGATACAAAGTACACTCAATGAGTATTTCAAAGAATCCACGGCTGTGGTGAAGCTGGTTAATTTTGAAGTATCGGTAATTGGTGAGGTTAACAGTCCCGGTAGCTTTACGGTATACAGGGATCAGTTGAATCTTTTTCAGGCAGTGGGACTTGCCGGGGGTCTAAAAGATTTTGGAAATCCCAAAAAAGTTAAACTGGTAAGACAGTCGCAAACAGGATCGAACCTCGTAGAACTTGACCTGTCGGATAACAAAATTCTGGAATCGCCTTATTTCTATATGCAACCAAACGACATTGTGTATGTTGAACCATTGAATGCCAAATCCTGGTCATACAGCAGGTTCCCGTATGAGACCATCCTGGTGTTGATATCAACGGCTTTAGTGGGATACAATATACTGATCAAATAGTGCTTTAGACAATTGATGCTGCTGCACAAAGGAGATATAGCAAGATGATGAACGAGCGGTATGTGGATATTGAAGCTGAAGAATCAATCGACATCAAAGCTTTTATTACAAAGTGTTGGCATCATTGGTATTATTTTGCCTTTGCTCTGGTTGTTGCCCTATTCATAGCCATGTTGTTCAACCGGTTTAAAACACCGGAGTACAGAGTAACAACCTATGTTCTGATCAGTGATATTGAGAATCCTCTTGACCCCCAGGCTTTTGTGGGGGCATCGTTAACGGGAAACCCGTATAAGCTTCAGAATGAAATAGGCATACTGCAGTCGAAAAGCCTTACTGAAAGAGCCTTGCATGAGCTGGATTTTTTTATCACCTATTATGCTGAAGAAAGGTTTATTTCAACAGTTCTCTATAATGAGTCACCGTTTTATGTGGTGATTGACAGTTTGTTTTCACAACCCCTGGGGCTGAAATTCAACCTTGCCTTTACCGCTGACACCAGTATGGTTGTTGAGGTTTCAGGTAATGAAGTAATTATCCATGATTTTAAGTTGAACAAGGATGTCGGTTTTGTCTCCGACTTCAGGTTTGCAGATACGGTATCATTTGGTGATCTCTGTGGAAACCAGTATTGCCGGTTCAGAATTCTGCCTGATTTCGATAACCTCAGCCAGATTAAAGATCGCAAACGATATTCATTTGAGTTCAACAGCCTGGCGCAGCTTACCGGAGCGTTCCGGTTGCGTGATATTGAAGCCACAAAAAACTCATCGATTCTGAAGTTATCGGTCAGGTGTCGCAATGTCCGTCAGGGAGTTGCCTATTTGAATAAATTAACCAGTGTATACCTCGCAAAAGGTATAGAACGAGATGACCGGATTGCGGTTTCGACCATCAATTTTATTGACGATCAGCTGAAAGAAATATCCGATTCCCTGCGTTACTCGGAAGATAAGCTGCAGCATTTTCGCACAACCCGTGGTGTAACAAATATTGATTTCCAGGCACAGCAAACCTATCAGCAAATGGAAAGCCTTCAGAACCAGAAGGCCGAACTTATTGTCAAATCAAAGTATTACCGGTATCTGAAAGAATACCTGATGCAAAATAACCGTGTGGATGACCTGATTGCACCCTCTTCGATGGATATCAACGACCCGTTGCTGAATAACCTGATCATTGAACTTACCCGATTGTATGCCGAGCGGACAGAAATGTCGTTTAATACCATCAAGGACAATCCTTATCTGAGTTCACTTGAGAGAAAAATAAGCGATGTAAAGGTCAAACTGCTGGAAAACATTGATAATATCATTAAGAATTCCGACATCTCACTTCGGGAAATTGATTCAAGGATAGCGGTTATTGAATCTGCCATCAATCAGCTTCCGGAAAGTCAGCGCGAATTGCTTGTAATTGAAAGAAAATTCAAACTCAACGATGCGATTTATACCTACCTGTTGACCAAGCGGTCGGAGGTTCAGATATCCAAAGTCTCCAATTTGCCTTCCAATGAAGTGTTGGATCCTGCTTCACCAACCGACTATGAGATTATCAGCCCCAACATCAGGTCGAATTATATTATTGCACTCATACTAGGCTTGATTATTCCGGTAATTTTAATTTACCTGGGAGAGTTCTTCCGCAACAAAATATTGGATAAGAAGGATATTCAAAGTGTTACGAACCTGGAAATAATTGGACAGATTATGCACAGCGCATACAAAACCAATCTGGTTGTCAACAATTTCCCCAATTCACTTGTGGCCGAGTCGTTCAGGACTTTAAGAACGAATTTTCAGTTTTTCAATGATCCAACAGGGAAGAATGTGGTGCTTGTAACTTCGATCATCAAAGGGGAGGGTAAGAGTTTCACATCGGTTAACCTGGGTAGTGTCTTTGCACAGGGCTTAAAGAAGGTGGTGATCATTGATTTTGATTTGCGCAGAGCCAAAATCAAACAATATCTCGATATTGATTCGGATGAGGGTCTCAGCAGGTATTTAAGCAACAATGCGGGCCTGGATGATATCATTTTTTCCTCGGGAGTTGCAAACCTGGATGTGATTCCTTCAGGGCCGATACCTCCCAATCCGTTGGAACTGATTTCATCTTCGAAAACTGTAGATCTTTTTGAAGGGCTTAAAAAGAGATATGATGTGATTCTGATTGACTCACCGCCAATTGCATTGGTGTCAGATGCCTTGTTGTTACTGAAATATGCCAGTATGCGGCTGGTGGTGGTCAGGTCTAATTATACTCCCCGCAATTTGTTTGTCTCAGTTATCAATGATCTGGAAAAGCGTGGAATCAGCCCCCTGAATATTGTCTTAAACGATGACAAGACAGGTTCAAATGGATATGGATATGGTTACGGTTATGGTTATGGATACGGGCATGATATCGGGGAAACGACATTCCGTCAGAAAATCAACAGGATTTTTCGGCTATAGTAAACCTTTCATTTGGGACTAATCTGGTCAAAATCAGGTAGATCATTTAAAAATGCGAACTGTTTGCTGGCCAAATCAATAAAGCAGCAATAGTGTTTCAGGCCATTTGTGATCAGCATGTATGCAGCCTTATGCTTGTGGTTGTATCGGCCTGCCTGATCAAAGACATGCTGGTTTATTTCCACGCCCGGGGCTTTACATTCGATGATCATCAGCGGTTTTCCTTTCCGGTCAAAAACCAACAGGTCATATCGCTGCCGGTTTCGATTCTGTTTAAAACCTTTTTCCACCGAAATCAGCTGCAGGGGGAAATTCTTCTCCTTTACCAGAAAATTTACCGTGTGCTGCCTGACCCATTCTTCAGGCGTTAGCAGGACAAAACGACGCCGTATTTCATCAAAAATGTATTTTTTCCCACGGTCTTCTTTTATCCTGAAGAAATATGTTGGTAAATTTAGCGGTTCCATCATATGGATTTTCTCTTGTAAATATAAGGATTTGGACCAATAAACCACGGATCAGAATGACTTTTGAAGCGATCATTGCCGAATTGAAGGCCGGAACATACAAGCCGGTGTATTTTCTGACGGGAGAAGAGCCTTATTTTATTGACGTTATCACAGATTACATAATGAATCACGCCCTGCCTGAAAATGAAAGGGCGTTTAACCAGCTTGTTGTTTATGGCCGTGATACCGATATGTTAAGCATTGTTGGTTCAGCCCGGAAATTTCCGATGATGGCATCAAGGCAGCTCATTGTGGTAAAGGAAGCACAGCACTTGCGAAGTCTTGAAGGCCTTGAGAGCTACCTGTCGGAACCATTGCGGTCCACCATCCTGGTTTTTGCCTATAAATATAAAAAGCTTGACAAGCGAATTAAGGTAGCCAAACTGCTGGCTGAGAAAGCTGTTGTTTTTGATTCTGAGAAAATACGTGAAGATAAAGTTCCCGTCTGGATTACTTCACACCTGGGCTCTTTGGGATACCAGATCGAATCCAAAGCAGCATCACTTCTGGTTGATTTTCTGGGCAACGATCTGGGCAGAATTGCCGGAGAGCTGAATAAGCTGATACTGGTTCTGCCTGCTGGCTTGAAAATGGTAACACCAGCCCTGATCGAGAAAAATATCGGAATCAGTAAGGATTTCAATAATTTTGAATTGAATAAGGCGCTTGCCACAAAGGATGTGGTGAAAGCCAACAGAATTGTCAATTATTTCAGTGCAAATCAGAAGAGCAACCCTATGGTGCTTACCATATCCTCGCTTTTCTATTATTTCACGAAAATTTTAATTTTTCACGGTATCTCAGATAAAAGCAGGGAAAATGTTGCCCGCGAACTGGGAATCAATCCTTATTTCGTGAATGAATACCAGCAGGCAGCCAAAACATTCTCCTTCGCTAAAACCAAGGAAATAATCTCATGGCTGCGTCAGTATGACCTGAAGGCTAAAGGCGCATCTTCCGCATCTGAGGGAGATCTTCTCAAAGAATTGATATATAAAATTTTGCATTAGTATAAATAGTCAGGAACAATGATTACATACATATTGATTGCTTTTACCGCATTGGTTTCTATACCAGCATTCAGCAACCACGACTGGTTTTTGAGGATGCAATTCAATGCCTATCAGATTTATCACCGTAAGCAATGGTACAGGATGCTGACCCACGGCTTTTTGCATGCAAACTGGACACACCTTATTGTAAACATGCTGGTATTGTTTTTCTTTGGCCCTTATGTGGAGAAAAACCTGAGCATGATTTTAAATCCAGGTATGCAACAATGGGACAAGCTGATTTACCTGTTATTCTACTTTGCAGCCATTGTGGTTGCATCCCTGTCAAGTTTGTTCAAACATAAAGATCATCCCTGGTATAATGCCGTGGGAGCTTCAGGTGCGGTATCTGCCATCATTTTCTTTTTTATTTTTTTCAATCCCTGGGAACTCATTTACTTTTACGGGATATTGCCGGTTCCGGGCGTTATAATGGGGGTTCTGTACCTGGTTTATTCACATTACATGAGCCGGCGTGAAGCGGACAACATCAACCACGACGCGCATATGAGCGGTGCAGTTTTTGGTTTTGTTTTTCCGTTATTCATCAATTACCGTTTGATTCACCTGTTTATTGATGAGTTATTGAGTTTTTCGTTCTGAAAAAGGATTTAATCAGTATCTGGCGATGGCAAATTCCTATATCTGTCTGAACGGCGAATACATTAAGGACAATGAACCTTGCCTTTATCCACGAAACAGGGCTTTCAGATATGCAGATGCATTGTATGAAAACATCCATGCCTTCTCTACTGAGCCACAATTCCTCGAATACCATTTTAACAGGCTGACGGCCAACATGCAACTTCTTTCCATGGATGTCCCTGCCTGTCTTTCCGTTGAAAGCCTGCATCAGCTGATTGAGCGTTTACTGAACAAAAACCGGATATTTGGCGGGGCATGTATCAGGCTTACCGTGTTCCGAAATGACGAACAAAACTATGTTCCGGCAAACCATCAGGTTTCTTTCATGCTGGAAAACACACCTCTGAAAGCCGGCAAGTATGAATTAAATGAAAAGGGGTATTGCATTGATATTTGTACTGAGTTTACCAAGGTGAAAGGAGTGCTTTCAGGATTAAGAAACAGTAATTCAACAATCTATCTCCTGGCCTCCATGCAGGGCAGGAAAGATAATTGGGATGCGGTAATCCTGCTGAATGAAAACAACCGTTTGGTTGAAACAACAGACTCCAACCTTTTTCTGGTGAGCGACCGTGCTATTTACACGCCGGGTATCGACCAGGGATGTATTCCCGGAATCATGCGCCGGATTGTGACCGGATTGGCCAATGATGCCGGTTACAGGGTAAATGATCAGTGCAGTCTCACACCCATGGCGCTGGATGATGCTGAAGAGGTTTTTCTTACTAACACAACCGAGGGAATACGCTGGGTAGGAGCATACCAGAAGAGAAGATATTATAATAAAGTGGCAAAGCAGCTGATTGCCAGATTGAACACGCTGGCTTTTGGCAGATGATATGAAACCGTGATGTAGTAATAGGCCCACCTTAACTCAAACTACCAGATCTTACAATCATTTAATTCATTTGCGGATTCTCCGGAAAGTTGGCCCACATCTGATACTTCTTTCCCAGTTTGTTCAATGTTTTGTTCCAGAAAAACTTATTCATGGGCCTCATGATGTCTTCAGGGCTGATGTCAGCTACCACCCAGGCATTCTCATTGAGCTCATCCTCAAGCTGATTGGATTGCCATCCGCTATATCCCAGAAAAAAGCGGATGTTTTCGTAGTTCAGGGTTCCGGACTCAACCAGTTTCTTGATTACTTCAAATTCACCGCCCCAGTATAGGTTTTCAATCACCTTAATGCTGTTGGGTATGATATCCCCCAATGTATGAACATAATGAAGTGTATTGGTCTGTACCGGTCCGCCCAACGAAACATGGGCATTAATTTCCGGAAAATCCGATACGATTTCATGAACTTTCATGTTTACAGGCTTATTCAGCACAAATCCTACCGTACCTTCTCCCGAGTACTCTGTTATCAGAACTATTGATCTTTTGAAATAATTATCCATCAGAAAGGGCTCAGATATCAGAATTCTGCCTTTCTGCGGGAGAAGCGTATTATTCACCTCAAAAAAATCATAATTAATTTGCATCGCCCGTTGTTTTTCATCAGTAAATCAAAATTCATTCCATTCTGATACTATAACATGAAAATAATTGGAATAGTTTGTTTTCATGATATTTTTTTAATTGAACGGCCAAATGACTTACGTGAATCTGACCTAATAACTGTCTTAATAATGGCAACAAACAATTAAAGGTTTTCACACAAGGTTAAATTTAGGTTTACTATTGGAGAGATGGGCCCCGTTCTGCGAGGCCCATTTTCTGTTTTGTAATCACTTCAATATGTTTGAAATATATCTTTATTAAGATGTATATGAATACTATGTTCTGATTGCTTTCCAGTCAGGCTTCAGTTCTGAAGGATTTAATGTAGCAGGTTTTGATCGCCGGTAACGGGCTCTTTCTTCACATTGCGGGCATCTAAGACCAAGCCTGATCATGTTTTTGTTTCGGCCTACTTCAGTTTCCGGGAATTTGCGGCCAAACACGAAAATATTGATACCCAACAGGAGAACTGCCAGGGCAACAATCACAATGGCTATGAGCAAAATCTGAAGCATGTTATTATATAACCCTACAAAGTTATAACAAAAATAAGGGGTGATAGTTTTGCTGAGATGGAAGTTTATAAGTAGTTGTCAAGCCCAGTCACCAACCTACAGTCTACAGCCTACAATCTAAACCGTTCCTCGAGAAAGCTCTTGAGTTCATTATACTCTGTGATAACCGGAAATTGCGGGTAGTCGTTGATCACATTCTGGGGAGGGCGGAACAGCACACCCTGGTCGGCTTCAAGAAGCATGTTGATGTCGTTATAGGAGTCGCCAAATGCTATGATTTCATAGTTGAGGCTTTTGAGTGCTTTAACGGTTTCGCGTTTGGAATCTTTCTGCCGGAGGTTATAACCGGTAATGATTCCGTTTGAGTTCACCTCAAGAGAATGGCAAAACAGGGTGGGTCTGTCAAGCTGGTCCATTAGCGGATCAGCAAATTCGACAAAGGTATCGGAAACTACTATAAACCGGGTTACTCTTTTGAGCCAGTTGATCATGTCCAGGGCTCCGTGAAGGGGTTTGATGGTAGCGATAACACGTTGAATATCAAGCAAAGTCAGGTTTTTTTCCTTGAGTATCTTCAAGCGGTATTGCATTAACTCGTCATAATCCTTGATGTCGCGTGTTGTCAGTCTGAGCTCAGGAATTCCGGTTCTTTCGGAAACATTAATCCAGACTTCGGGAACCCATACTCCTTCGAGATCAGAACATACAGCATGCAGTTTCTTCATATTCTGTGGCATATATTTTAAGGGTGCCAAGATAGACAAAAATTAATACCTGTCCTTCAGGTATTCTTTGAAAAGTTTGTAATCAAGATTGAGTTTGTCAAAGCTTTCTTCAAGATCGTCCAATCCCTTCAATGAGGCAGGCAGTGGGGGATCAATACCGAGCAACCGTTGGATTTCTTCGGGAAACTTTGCCGGGTGCGCGGTTTCCAGGCACACGGCTAACCGATCGGATGCTTCTGAAGGGTTCTCGGCATAATACTGCATCAGTCCGGCCCATCCGGCTGCACCATGGGGCTCTGTAATTACCTGATAGCGACTGAATGTTGCTTTCAACGTTTCTGTAGTTTGGGCATCGCTGATGCTTACTGCAAAAATGTCTTTGTGCATTTGTTCCACATCGGGCTCTGCAGTGATGTTTCCCTTTTCGTCCATAACTCCTCCGTAAAGCGAGACAACGCGTGCCATGTTACTGGGATGGCCGACGTTCATGGCACTTGATATGCAATTCTTCGAAGGAACTATGGTTTTATAGCTGCCGGTACGCCAATAGACCGGAACTTCATCATTCTCGTTCGTGGAAATAATCATTCTTCTTACAGGCAGGCCCATTTTCCGGGCAATCAATCCGCCCATCATATTCCCGAAATTCCCCGAAGGCACGGAAAAAATGATATCTTCATCAGGCTTGGCCAGTTGAGCCCAGGCATAGAAATAATAAAACGACTGGGGAATTAACCGGCCAATGTTGATGGAATTTGCCGAAGAAAGGTTCAGGTAGGCCAGGTCGGGGTCGGTAAATGCCTGTTTCACCAGAGCCTGGCAGTCATCGAATTTGCCGTTCAGTGCAAGAATCTTGATATTGTGCCGCAAAGTGGTCATTTGTTTGCGTTGCCGGGGAGTGACTTCATTTTCGGGGTAAAGGATTACCACGCGGATATTGTCAAGTCCGTAAAACGCATTGGCTATTGCGCTGCCGGTATCTCCTGAAGTAGCGGTAAGAATCAGCATGTTCCTGTTTTGTTTCTTCAGGAAATACTGCATCAGGCGGCCCATCATGCGTGCCGCGAAATCCTTGAATGAGGCGGTTGGGCCCTGATCAAGCCGCATGATGTAGTTCCGGTTATAAACCTTTTCAAGAGGCACTTTAAAATTGTAGGCATCATCCACCAGCTGGCGGAGATCACTTTCGGGTATCTCATTGTGGAGAAAATGGCGGGCAATTTCAAATGCAATATCGGCATAAGGTTTGCCTGCTAAGCTCCTGATAGTTTTTTCGTCTAACAGTGGTATGTGATCGGGCATGTACAATCCTTTGTCGGGTGCAAGACCTTTCAGGAGGGCTTCACTGAAACTAACCCGGTCAGCGTTTCCGTTGGTTGAGTGGTACCATATCTTTTGGTCGGTCATGTTTGTTTTTTGAAGCGGCTAAGTTAATGAATTGAGGTGTTCAAAATGCTTTTCCTTAAAATCTTTGAGCGAATTCAGCTTCAGGTCGGCAAAGTCAAACCTGGTGGTCTGAAAATCATGGCTGTCGGGAACCGCAATGAGCTTCATGCGGGCTGCCTTGGCAGCAATTGCTCCGTTAAACGAGTCTTCAAACGCCAGACAATTGGTTGGCTCAATTCCCAGTTTCTTTGCTGCTCCCAAATAGAGGGCAGGGTGGGGTTTGCCAAACTCCTCGTTTTCCGCGGAACTGATTATCTTAAAAAATTCGAACAGGTGAAATTTCTTCAGTGCTGTAGTGATCAGTTTTAGCGGTGATGATGAAGCTACTGCCACCGGCAATTTCTTGTCTACAAAGAACTGCAGCACATCGAGGTATCCTTCCTGCAGGTCGGCCCTTTCAAGAATCAGTGATTGCATTGATTCCATGATTTCCTTGTAAAGCTGAAAAGAACTTTTGCCCGTCCACCTGTAAGTATTGTACCAGTATTGAATGGTATCTTGGGTGCCCAGTCCGGTTGTCTGCCGGCACATATCAGTAGTAAGCTCCACACCAACCGAAGCGAAAACATTTTTTTCGGCTTCAACCCAAAGGGGTTCTGAGTTGATGATAATTCCGTCAAAATCGAAAATTACTGCTTTAATCATGTATTGTAGGTGAATTAAACGTTTGCAACTCTGATAATATCAGCAAAAACACCGGCAGCTGTCACATCAGCACCCGCACCGTATCCCCTGATTACCATGGGTTGTTCGTTATACCGCAGTGTGGTAATCAGGATGATGTTGTTGCTGCCTTCGAGCGGATAAGCAGGATGGGTTATGTCAACTTCCATCAGCTCAATGGTTGCCTTGCCGTTGTCAAGGCGTGCAACAAAACGCAGTTTTTTGTTTTCTGCAAGCAGCTTTTTTCTGCGTGCTTCAAAAGAAGCATCGTGCCGGGCGATTGATTTCCAGAAGTCGTCGAGGCTGCCGCTGAAGCAGGTTTCCGGCAGGAAGGGAATAATCTGCACATCATTTGCTTCAAGCGCATAACCCGATTCTCGTGCCAGGATAAGCAGTTTTCGTTTCACATCAATTCCGCTCAGGTCGATCCTCGGATCTGGTTCTGCAAATCCGGCATCCATAGCCATTTGAACTGCCTTGCTTAACGAAACATCTTCGCTGATGGTATTGAAAATGAAATTAAGCGTGCCCGAAAGCACAGCTTCAAGCTTCAGAATTTTATCCCCGCTCCGGATCAGGTCGTTCAGTGTGCTGATAATAGGGAGTCCTGCTCCGACATTGGTTTCATACATGAACTTAACGTTGTTCTCACGGGCTGTTCTTTTCAACTTATCATAAAATTTATATTCCGAAGAACAGGCTATTTTATTTGAAGTTACCACCGAAATGAAAGAATCCAGCACCTTATGGTAGGTGGCGGCAATCTGGGCGTCGGCTGTACAATCAATAAACACACTGTTTCTGAAATTCAGGTATTGCATTTTTTGAATGAACAGTTCGATATCGGCCCGTTCGCCCTGTTTTTCCATTTCCTCCATGTAATTGGTCAGGTCAATGCCTTCGGGGTTCATCAGCATCAGTTTTGAGCGGCAGATGCCAATTACATTGATCTTCAGATGATGATCCTTCAGCAGTATTTCCCGCTGCTTCTGTATTTGTTTGAGCAGGCTGCTTCCAACGGTCCCGGTACCCGCCAGGTAAAGGTGCAGTTCGCGGTAATGCGAAAGGAAGAATCCCTCGTGGATTACATTCAAAGCTTTACGAAGGCATTCTTTTTGGATCACTATGGAAATGTTCAGCTCGGAGGAACCTTGCGCAGTAGCGATTACGCTGATGCCGTTTCTGCCAAGCGAGGTGAAGAGATTGGCAGAAATACCGGGTCTGTTTTTCATTTGTTCGCCCACAATGGCAATCACTGATAGATCTTTTTCCACCAGCACATTCAGTTCATTCAAGGTTTTTATTTCTACCTCAAATTCCTGTTGGATGGCTTTCAAGGCTCTTTCAGAATCCTGTGGTATCAGCGCAAATGTAATGGAGAACTCTGACGAAGCCTGGGTGATCAGGATAATGTTCACATCCGTACGTGCCAGTGCCCCGAAAAGGCGGGAAGATATTCCTTTAACGCCAACCATTCCGGCTCCCTGCAGTGTGATGAGGTCAATGTTATCAATGGATGAGATCCCCTTGATGGGAGAGGCGCCCGGGTTTCCAGATTCTTTGGAAATCAGCGTGCCCTTTCCCTCCGGATTGGAAATGTTCTTAATGACAACCTCAATATTCTTTCTGTATACCGGATGAATGGTGGGGGTGTATATCACTTCGGCGCCAAAGTGTGATAATTCCATAGCTTCGGCATAACTCAGCTGTTCAATGGCCAGCGCTTTTTTTACCTTGTTGGGATCAGCGGTCATAAATCCGTCCACATTGGTCCATATCTCAAGCTGGTTCACCTCGAGCGCTGCAGCAATTATAGCGGCAGTATAATCCGATCCGCCCCGGCCCAGCGTGGTTACGTGACTGTGTTCGCTGCTGGCTATAAAACCGGGAACTACACCTGTTTTTTTGTAATTGTTAAACTGCGCCCTTATCAACCGGTTGGTTAACGGAAAGTTCACATGGGCATTGCCGTAATGATCGTCAGTCTTGATCATCAGCTTGGCATCAATCACTTCGGCATTCTCAATTACCTTGCTCACAATGTAAGTCGACATGATTTCCCCGAAGCTGAGAATCTTATCCTGTATTTTCGGGGTCAGGTCGTTCAGTTGGTAAACACCGTTAATAATGCTGACCAGATCTTTGAGCCAGGCGCTGATTTTCGACAATACCTGGTCGCGTAAAGGTTCTTCAAACAAAGAGTTGATGATCTCCGCATGCTTGTTTTCAATTTCCGTATGCAGCCTGAAAAAATTCATATCCCTGGCTGCAGCTGCAGAAGAAAGTTCGAGCAACCTGTCCGTGATTCCATGGAAAGCCGATACAACAATAACCACAGGCTCTTTCTGTGATTCAACAATTTGTTTTACCCTAAGAATATTCCCGGCGGAGTCAATGGCATAACCACCAAATTTCAACACTTTCATGATCCGATATGTTAACGGTTGAGGCCTTAAAAATACTACAAAAATAGGGATAAGAAAAATGCCAATCGAAACGGGTTCCTCAGCGTGAGCTAAGGGCTTTTTTCACCGAACCATGCTTCAGAAGCAGTTCACGAGCACTTTCATAATCAATGAAGAGTTCTTTCATCAGCATGCGGCATCCCCTGGCTATTAATTTTTTACTGGTCAGCTGCATGTTGACCATTTCATTGTCTTCAACCTTGCCCAGTTTAATCATGAGCGTGGTGGAGATCATGTTCAGGATCATTTTTTGCGCCGTGCCGGCCTTCATGCGGGTGCTGCCGGTAACAAACTCGGAACCCACAATGGCTTCAACCGGGTATTCTGCAGCTTTGGCAAGCTGCGATCCGGGGTTGCAGGTGATGCAGCCGGTGAGAATGCCATTCTCCCTTGCTTTCTGAATTCCGCCTACCACGTAAGGTGTTGTTCCGGATGCCGCAATGCCTATAACCGAGTCGGTTTTATTGATACCAAGAAAAACTAACTCCTCCCATGCTTTATCAGGGTTGTCTTCAGCATTTTCAACGGCTTTTCTTAAGGCAGTGTCACCGCCAGATATTAGTCCGGTTACCAAGCCAAACGGCACTCCAAAAGTTGGTGGCAGCTCAGAGGCGTCAAGCACACCCAGCCTGCCGCTGGTTCCTGAACCCATGTAAAACAACCTGCCACCCTGTCGCATCCTCCGGAGAACCTGGCTGATCAGTTTTTCAATCTGGGGCAGTACTTCGTGTACTGCCTGATGAACGTAAGCGTCTTCGTGATTGATATGGGTGATCAATTCAGTTACTGACATCTTTTCGAGGTTTCTGAATTGCGAGGGTGATTCGGTAACACTTTGCGCTGGCAGGTTTTTCCTTTTAGAGGTCATGGCGATTCCGGTTATGCGTGTTCAATATGGTATCGAATCAAACCTTCCATAGGGTTTTCGGTGATGCTTCCAATAGTATAGCCTTCTTTCTCTGCTGTTTCACGAAGCAGTTTGCTGAAATGAAAGGCTACGCTGCCGGTAAAATGAACCGGAAGCTGACGCGCCTTGGGGTACTGGCTCACATTTCTGCAGAAAAACTCAGCGAAGCTTGTTGTTACCAGGTTTCGTAACTCAGTCTCATGCAGATTGCTGTGAATGAATCCGGTAAATTGTGCCAGGAAACGATTGGGAAAGGGCTTTTTGTATACCTGTTCCATGATCTGCTGCCGGCTTAATTTGAAAGTGTCGAAAAATGCAGTTGCAACAGGTTCAGGGAGTTGGTTTTTGAGCAAATCTGCAATGAATTTCCGGCCCATGACTGCTCCGCTGCCCTCATCGCCCAGGATGTATCCCAGGGGACTTACATTCTCAGCTATCTCGCGGCCGTTATAATAGCATGAATTGGATCCGGTGCCGAGGATGCAGGCAATACCTTCATGATCCCCGCAAAGTGATCTTGCTGCTCCCAACAGATCTGTATCCACCATCACGGATTGTGCATTAAAAAAGCTTAACAGAGCCTGAGTAACAATCTGGTTGATATCGCGACTGATGCAACCGGCCCCGTAAAAGAAAATTTCGGGTGGTGTTTTCAGGGGCAGCACGAATTCCTGTTGCAGCGTCTTCAGAATGGCTTCCTCGTCCTGATACATCGGGTTGATTCCCGAAGTGATGCATGATGCAACAGGTTCAATACTTCTGTCAACAAGACACCATTGGGTTTTAGTAGATCCGCTGTCGGCAATGAGTATCATTCATGTTTTGCTGTATTACAAAGATAATAAAAACGGGATGAGAAGTTCGATTTAGGAAGGAAGGGTTATGTTGAAAGCTTTTCAGTTACCATATGCTGAAAGTTGCTATTTTTATCCATGGTTACGCCTGGCAGGAGAGACAGGCGATCAGGCATTTCAATATAACCTTGTTCATGCGCGGTATATTAATATATGGCATTGTGTTGCTTGCTTTTTTCGGATTGCAATTGGCAGCGTTTGGCCAAAAACCCGACAGGAAGTCGTTACGGCTGGAGCAAAAGGCTATGCGAAAGGCTGATATCATTCCCGGACTTTTCAAGGATTGGCAATACTTGGGCAAAGTTAATGTAGACAGCATCAAAGTTAACATGCCTTCAAACCGGATCGATTGTTACCTGAGTCCTGCAGTTACCTACATTCCGGTCAGAACAGCATGGGTGGAAGATATCAACAACAAGATAATCGAAGGTATCGGTCGTTCTTTCCGGGATTACCATATACAATGCTGGGCCAGGGGGAAGCGGCTTGAGGAATATATTCCCAATGCCTTTCGTGAGAACTCATCGCTCTACGATCGCAGCCGCATGCCGGTATCGGCGCCTTGCAAGCCCCTTGTGGTTAATATGGAAAAACCGGTATTCAGCGCAGGATTAAGTGGAAAACACATTGCTCTGTGGCCGAGTCACGGGATGTTTTTTGAACAGGAACTTGACCGCTGGCAATGGCAACGTGCCAGATTATGGCAAACAGTGGAGGACCTGCTTCCGTGGTCATTCACTTCTGCCTTTCTGGTGCCCATGCTCGAAAACGCAGGAGCAGTTGTATTGATGCCCAGGGAACGGGATACGCAGGTGAATGAGGTAATTGTTGACAATAACCGGATTCGGGGTGGTTCACAGCTGATTATCCGGAACGGTTTTGAGAACTGGGAGGATTCTTTGCCGGGATTCATGCCCACAGATACCATCTTCCCGGGACAGAATCCGTTTCAATCGGGCACCAGTCTTTCTGTTTCAACTTCACCCGGTGATACCGCAGCACTCTTCTACATACCGGATATACCGGCTTCGGGTGATTATGCCGTTTATGTCAGTTTTGCCAGGGTGTCGGATAATCTCAGTGAAGTCCTGTACGAGGTATGCTATGCTGGTGGTAAAGCACGTTTTCGTGTTAACCAAACCATGGGAGCAGGTACCTGGATCTACCTGGGAACCTTTACCTTTTTGCAGGGTGTGAATCCCGATTCAGGTTCAGTTTGCATAGCCGGAGGAAGTGGTCTGGGTACTCTTACTTCTGACGCGGTTAAGTTTGGAGGAGGCATGGGCAATGTTGTCCGCAAACCTGCAACAGATGATGCGGTTAACGGCAACAATCCGGAATGGCGTTACAAACTGAGCGGAAAACCCAGATGGGCTGAAGGTTCGAGGTATTACCTGCAGTTTGCCGGTATGCCCGACAGTATAGTCTATAGCCTGAATGCCGGAAAGAACGATTATAATGATGATTACATGTCGCGGGGGGAGTGGGTGAATTTCCTCATCGGCAATTCACGGCCCCAGTATTCCGATAAGTACATCCGGGGTATGAATATTCCTGTCGACCTGGCATTTGCCTTTCATACAGATGCCGGTGTCACTTCAAACGATTCTGTTATTGGTACACTAGGTATTTACAGTACAGTTCGAAACAACGGCCTCTATCCGGATGGCAGGTCGAAACTGGCCGGCAGGGACCTGGCTGATATGATTCAAACCCAGGTGGTGAATGACATCAGGGAGACATGCAATCCGGAATGGACGCGCAGGGGTTTGTGGGACCGCGAGTATGCAGAAGCCTGGCGACCTGTTGTTCCGGTGATGCTGCTTGAGCTGCTCTCGCACCAGAATTTGGCTGATATGCGCTACGGGCTTGATCCGCGTTTCAGGTTTCTGGTCTCACGATCAATATATAAAGGTATTTTGAAGTACCTGGCAACAGGGGAGGGATCTGGCCCGGTAGTACAACCGTTGCCGCCCGATCACATGTCGGTTGAAGTCACCGGTGATCGCAGGATCCGGGTGAGCTGGCAACCGGCAACAGATCGTCTTGAGCCTACGGCAATACCCACAGGCTATAAAGTATATATGCGTGAAGAAGAAAAAGGTTTTGACCAGGGAATTTTCACTGCCGACACTTTTTTGCTGATCGAACTAAGAGACTGGAACACCATCTACAGCTTCAGGGTTACCGCGTTGAACCGGGGTGGCGAAAGTCTGCCCGGAGAAACGCTTTCGGTATCCTTATTGCCTGATGTGGAGATGCCGGTACTCATTGTAAATGCCTTTGACCGGATCTGTGGCCCCTCTTTTTTTGATCAGGGTGAAATGGCAGGAATTGCCTGGTGGGACGATGAAGGCGTTGCCTATGGCAAAGATCACGGTTTTTCCGGATATCAGTATGATTTCAGCCGGAACTCGGGTTGGCTTCACGATGACAGTCAGGGATGGGGCGCCAGTCATGCCGGTTGGGAAACCTTGCCGGTAATGGGGAATACTTTCGATTTCCCTTACATACATGGTAAAGCATTGCGCGATGCCGGGTATTCTTTTGTTTCGGTAAGTGATGAGGTTTTTGGATCACCTGATTTTGAAATGCGTTCGTATCGAACTGCAGACATCATTTTTGGAGAAGAGCGGGGTACGTCATCTATAGGCAATGCCAAGGCGCGTGAATTCCGGGTTTTCACTTCCGAAATAATACAGGCAATCAGCCGTTTTACACAACAGGGCGGAAATGTATTTGCTTCCGGAGCCCATATTGGTACCGATATGATTGAAAACAATGACACTATGGCTATGCGTTTTGCCAGTGAAGTGCTGCACTTTACCTGGCGCACCAGTCACGCTACACAGGTGGGAAAGGTGTATGCAACTGATCGCGGCAGCTTCAGAAATATCTTTCCCAAGGAAATTGGCTTCAATATGCAGCAACATGCACCTGTTTACCGGGTTGAATCGCCTGATGCCATTGAACCCTGCAACAATGCTTTCAGAATCTGCCGTTATTTATCAGGTAATTGCAGTGCCGGTATAGCTTATGAAGGTAGCTACCGCACAGTTTTACTCGGATTCCCGTTTGAAACCATTACTGACGAACAACAACGTAACCTGCTGATGAAAAACATCATGCTTTTCTTAAATCAATAATATTCTATGAACACCCGAATCACTGTTTTTCTCCCTGCCGGCAACCCCGAACACCTGATAAAGACTCTTGCTGAATTCAATGCTGCCGGTCTCGACAGCAATATTTACGTGCTGGCAAATGAGGAACTGCCACTGCCCGAGCTGCCGCAGGGAGTAAGTGCCATTCCCATTGCCTCGCTGTTTTCCTCGGAAACCATCCGCAAAATTGCGCTGCACTCAAAAACCGATTACCTGTTGTGGTATACATCAACCTTGCCGTTAAAACTGGGGGCTTTCGCTCTCAACAGGATGATGAGGGTTGCCGTTGATACCTTTGCCGGGTTGACATACGCTGACTATTATGCGCTCAAGGAAGACCGGCTCATGCCCAACCCCGTCAACGAATATCAAGAAGGTAGCCTGCGTGATGATTTTAATTTCGGTTCGGTTCTGCTTTTTGAAACCGCAGCTTTTCTTGAAACCACATCACGCATGAAAGAATCCTACCGGTTTGCCGGTCTATACGATTTGCGGCTGAAGCTCACACAGAAGTACAGTGTTTTCAGAATAGCTGAGTTTTTATATACGCAGGTTGAACAGGATTTCCGAAACTCGGGGGAGAAGTTGTTTGATTATGTTAACCCGAAAAACCGGGATGTTCAGATTGAAATGGAGCAGGCCTGCACCCGGCATCTGAAGGAAACTGGTGCCTTCCTTGAACCCTTATTTCGTCAGGTCAGGTTTGATGAGAGTCATTTCAACACAGAAGTGTCGGTTGTCATACCTGTCAGAAACCGTATCAGAACCATTGGAGATGCCATTGCTTCGGTGCTCATGCAACAAACGGATTTCCCGGTTAACCTGATCATAGTGGATAATCATTCGCATGATGGAACAACAGAAATGATTAAATCCTATGCGAAGAAGGATAAGCGTATCATTCACCTGATTCCCGTGCGCAACGACCTCGGAATTGGAGGATGCTGGAATGAAGCTGTATTTCACCCTGAGTGTGGGAAATTTGCTGTACAGCTCGACAGTGACGACTTGTATATCAACAATAACGTGCTTTCTCAGATAGTTGATGCATTTTACCGGCAGCAATGCGCCATGTTGGTTGGCACCTACCGCATGGTCAACTTCAAACTGGAGGAAATACCCCCGGGAATCATTGATCACCGGGAATGGACGCCGGAGAACGGTCGCAACAATGCATTGCGAATTAACGGCTTGGGTGCTCCCCGTGCTTTCTATACTCCGGTTATCCGCGCTATCGGTTTTCCCAATGTGAGCTATGGCGAAGATTATGCTGTGGGATTGGCCATCAGCCGTTTTTACCAGATCGGGCGCATTTATGAACCCTTGTACCTGTGCCGCAGGTGGGAAGAAAATTCAGATGCCTCACTGGATGTGAATAAAGTGAACCAGCATAATTTTTACAAGGATATGATCAGAACTATTGAATTCAAAGCCAGACAAAAATACATTCAGGAGGGCCAATTGGTTTAACAGGTATCATATGAGCACTTTTCACCAGTCAGAAATAGAAGTATTCTTTCAGCAACAGCTTGGCAAATGGGATATGGCCCGGGAGCATTACAACGACTTGCGGCAGGTCAGACAGAAATCTTTTGAATTTGGCGGTTATTCAGTCGATGCCCAGTATAATCCCAGACGGATCATTTCATCATCCGCGCGGGTAGATGACCAATCAATCCGGGAAAGGCCCTGTTTTTTGTGCAGGCAGAACAGGCCTCCACAACAGTTTGAATTACCCTTTGAGGAGAATTATGTGATCCTGGTAAATCCCTACCCGATATTCGATAAACACCTTACAATTTCTTCTGTTGCGCATCAAAACCAGGAAATCAGGGAACGGTTCGGGGCAATGCTAAACCTGGCTGTTTATCTCCGCAATTTTGTTATCATATACAATGGTCCGCGTTGTGGGGCTTCCGCGCCAGACCACTTTCATTTTCAGGCAGTTCCTGAAAAAGAATTGCCGGTGGTGCGCGACTTTAAAGCCATGCACAACGCAAGCCTCGCAGCCACATTTAAAGGAGTTAAAATATACAACTGGAACGATTACCTGCGCTATCCCTTGACATTTGTGAGTGCTGACAGAAATGATCTGGAAAGATTTTTCGGCCTTCTGTACCTTGCTTTGCAGTGTGAAATGAACACTAAAGAAGAACCCATGATGAATGTGCTGACTTATTGCAGAGGTGAGGAATGGGTGGTTCATGTTTTTCCCCGTAAATTGCACCGGCCTGCGCAATATTTCGAAAGCGCAGAAAAGCAGATCCTGATCAGCCCTGCCAGTATTGACATGAGCGGAGTGCTCATCATGCCCCGGGAAAACGAATTCGACAACATAACGGCCAATGACATCAAAGACATTTACCATCAGGTAGTACTGGATTGCCGGATGGTGAACAGGATTACCAGTCAGTTAGCAAAACAGGATTTATGAGCAATATACCGGTAATACAAGTGGGCATCATGTCGGGCCAGGTCATTCGGTTCGAACTGCACGGAACTTACGCTGACGCGCACCTGAATAATTGTGCCCCGGGAAAGTACACTGCTTCTGTTGACGGAGAGTTGATAAAGGTTCAGGATGCAAGCGGCAGATCAGTCGTGGCGGATGATTTTTTCATGAACCCGCTGGTATATGAAAAATGCTGCTTCAGGCTGATTGATGTTACCATTGGGATAGGATTCCACTGGCAACAAAAGGAGGATCAGCTGTTCCGGGGAGGTCTGCACCTGAAAAAAACACAGGAGGGCATAACGGCCATTAATGTTTTGCCGGTGGAGGATTACCTGATCAGTGTGATTTCTTCCGAAATGAGTGCAACTTCTTCCCGGGAAATGCTTAAAGCGCATGCTGTGATTTCGCGAGGCTGGCTGCTGGCACAGATTGATAAAAACCGGCAGATCCGGGACCGGGAAAAGAAATATCAGTCTTCTTTTCACAGCGATGCAGAAATGATTGTTTGGTACGATCGCGAAGATCATGACCATTTTGATGTGTGTGCCGACGATCATTGCCAGCGTTACCAGGGTATTACGCGGGCTTCTTCTTCGCTGGTTGAGCAGGCTGTCGGCGAAACAACCGGTGAAGTGCTTGTTTACCGGAACAAAATATGTGATACACGTTTTTCAAAATGTTGCGGAGGTGTTACTGAATTGTTCGAAAACGTATGGGAGTCCGTAAACCATCCCTATTTACAGCGTGTGGTTGATCATGCTGAAATGCACCCGATGGCCGGG
>CAZLLD010000024.1:0-44972 GCA_964560225.1 uncultured Bacteroidales bacterium | reverse complement strand
TGATCCGGCAGCACCCACAGGCACTACGCCGCAGACCTTCTGCAGTATTGACAACCCGACGGTTGCCGACCTTGTCACCACCAGCGGCACGGGCATACAGTGGTATGCAGCCTCCACGGGCGGAACAGCGCTGGCAGGAACCACAGCATTAACAACAGGAACAACCTATTATGCAACACAAACGGTAGGAGGTTGTGAAAGTGATACAAGGCTTGCTGTTGAAGTTGTATTGAATGGAGATGTCGAAGCGCCCATCTTTGACCGCGGTACTACCTCCACCCGTTGCCTGGTAGCCGGAACCGATACTTATTCAGCCACAGCTGCAAACAGCACAGACATCTCTTACAGTCTGGATGCCACATCACTTGCCGAAGGCAATACCATTGATCCTGCTACTGGCGAGGTAACCTTTGTAGAAGGCTGGGGAGGAACAACAATAATAACAGCATCAGCAGAGGGATGTGGCGGACCTGTGACATCCACACATACAGTTACGGCAGATGTTCCTGTGACTTCTGAAATAACAGGAAATTCCACTCCTTCGTGCATGGCTCAGGATGTGGTATACAGCGTTATACTAACAGCGGGATCAACGTATGAATGGCATGTTCCGGCTGATGCATCCATTGAATCAGGCGCTTCAGGACCAGACAACCATGAGATTCTGATTGATTTCGGAACTCAGAGTGGAGCAATCATGGTAATTGAGACAAACGCCAACGGTTGTGTTGCAGATACTGTAAAACTGGCTGTTGAGCTTCAGGGCTGTGAACTAATTGCCGATTTCTCAGCTGATATAACAGAAGCCTGTCCGGGTGAAGAGATAGAATTCACCAGTAACTCACAAGGTGTAAATACAGAAACGCTGTATCAGTGGAATTTTGGTGAAGGAGCAGTTCCGGCATCCTTATCCGGTGCTGATTTAGATTCAGTTACAGTATATTATACTACACCAGGAGCAAAAACGATAAGTCTGAGCATCAGCAACGGTGTTTCGGATGAAATGGTACGAACTGATTATATCACAATTTACAATTTACCTGTGGTTACTATTGAGGATACTGATCGTTGTGGTGAAGGGGAGGTAATATTCCATGCCGTATCTGACGAAGCAAATCAGGTTGAGTTTGCAACTGATGCCTTGGGTAATAACATTGTATATACTGATGATGAGGGTCCTGATTTTACATATGCTACAGTAATTACAGAATCTTCATCGCTGCAAATTTGGGCAAGGGCTGTGAATTCGGTTACCGGTTGTGCCGGAACCTGGGACAGCAGTGCCTTTGCCATATCGCTTCCCCTTCCGGTAGCAGGTGAGATACAAACCTCAAACCCGAGCATTCCTCCGGCCGGTTATGTGGATCTTGTTTGTTTTGGAGAAGCAAGAGCCTATTTTGTAAATGACCCGTCAGGAGTATATAACTGGAGGGTTACCAACTGGCGGGTCAATGGACTCGATACAACTATTACGAATAGTACCCTGATTGACATCAGGTGGAATGTTGCAGGAGGTGATTACAAGATTGAGCTGGAAAAGATTTCAGCCCAGGGTTGTGCAAGCCTTGTGCAGGATGCGATGGTTTTGGTTTCCGAGCCTATTGCTGATCTTGGTGAAGATGTTTTCATCTGCGAAGGAGACAGTAAAACTTTTGAACTTGAAGCAGGGTATTCAAGCTATTTCTGGCAGGAGACTTCAGGCACAAACACATATACTGCATCCACAACGGGAGAAATCACGGTTCGCGTGGAAGATGCCTATGGATGCGATACATCTGATGTTGTGTTGGTGACTGTAAATCCCAATCCGGTCATATTCCTTGGAAATGATACCAGTCTCTGTGGTGAAAACTCCATCACGCTGGATCCCGGAGATTTCGAATCTTACAATTGGTCAAACCACGCTAATTCCCGGACTATTGAAGTTCGCGAAGGCGCAGGACCCATATCTGTAACGGTAACTGATGAAAATGGCTGCCAGGGATATGATGAGATACGTATCGGGGAGTGTTCCATGTTACTGAATATACCCAACGCTTTCACGCCAAATGAAGACGCATCTCATGATAAATGGGAAATTCCGGGAATTGAACTATTCTCTGATGCTGATATAAAGGTGTTTGACCGTTGGGGTCGACTGGTATTCAGTTCTGATGGCGCATACAGCAGTAACGAATGGGACGGTAAAGGACCGAATGGGAAAGATTTGCCTGTTGACACCTATTATTATATAATTGATTTAAAAGTTCCGGGAAGCGAATTGCTCAACGGAACGGTAGACATAATCCGATAACCAATAACCCGCTAATTGTCTGAATTATGACGAGATTTTACAGAAGCCTCATAATACTGGTGCTGATTCTGATCCCGCTGGCAAAAGCCACAGGTCAGCAGCTCCCTGAATACAGTCAATATACCTTTAACAAGTTTTTACTGAATCCGGCCTCTGCCGGAAGTGATGGATATACAACAATCAGCCTTGTTGCAAAGGAACAATGGGTAGGGTTTAAAGGCACTCCCAAAACACATGCCGTCACAATGGACTCACGCCTGTTGCGCAACAGTTTTATTTCGAAGAATGCATCAGTGAAAAAGAAAAGACGGTTAAGTTCAAGATCAGGCAGAGTTGGCTGGGCAGGGCATGTTTTTACAGATAATTTCGGGCAGCTTAACCGCACCGGGGTGGAAGGAACTTACGCCTATCATATTCCTGTTGATGAAGGCCAGGTATCCTTCGGGTTATCGGGATTGTTCTACCAGTTTAAGGTCAAAAAAGACAAGATTGAATTAAGTGATGAGTATTCGGATCCGCTGCTTGACGGGATGAAAGGCACCATGTACATACCCGATGCCAATTTTGGAGTATTTTATACCTCTTCCAGTATTTACGGTGGCGTTTCTGTAATGCAGATATTTCAATCGTCTGTTCATTTTGGCGATGATAATGGCAGCGATTACAGGGTGAAAAGGCATTATAACCTGATGGCCGGTTATTATTATGATCTGACCAATAGTGTTGCCATTGAGCCATCGGTACTGCTTAAGGTTCCTTCCACTCAAAGAGCCCAGTTTGAACTGAATGCAAGAGTATATTATAAGAACGACTATTGGGCCGGGTTGTCATACCGCACCAGGGATGCCATGATTGTATATTTTGGCGCCCGGTTTGACAAGTATTTTGTAGGTTATGCGTTTGACTATAATTTCAGTCAGCTGGGAAGGCAAACCTATGGATCTCACGAATTCATGGCAGCCGTCAAATTTGGAGATACAGCCAGAAGGTATCGCTGGCTGAATACGTATTAATTAATGTCCTAACGAACAAAAGTAAAGAGGTTTTCTCAAAAGTTTAGCGATTCGTCACTTCATTCGCAATGACGTTCGTACCGCAACAGCCTTTTGAGATAACCTCAGCTTTTGTGAAAAGATCAGAAAAGTCCTTTATCCTCTTTTTCTGTTGGATTCGTATCTTCTGCTCCGACAACTGCGCTTTTATCTTCCTCTTCTTTCGATTTTTTAGTGGCAGCAGGTTTCTTGGGCTTGGGTTGCTCGTTGCCGGCGATATCAATTCTGTTTTCACGCAAAAACATACCGGTTGTCACAGCTGTTTTTATGTCTTTCACCATCAGGTTGAATTCCCAGTCGGTGTCTGGAAATGCTTGCGGACGAACGTTAAATTCAATTTTTTCCTCGATGCAAAAATCCACCAGCACAGGAATGGATTTCTGTTTTAGTATAACTTTAATTGCTTCACTCATAATATGTTATGTTTAATCTGTTTCTGCAGTAAAAATATGTTTTTAAATTTACCCGAAGCCATATTGTTGATAATATTTTCAGTGTTTTGCAAGGTTGCTGAATATCAGGCAATGGAGGCCATATCACACACCACGGATTATATCAGTTAAAAACGATTATATTTGTTCCATCACCATAACTAAAAACTGCAATGCTGCAATTACTGTTCGGAAGTATCCTGCTCAGCCTGGTTCATGCTGCAATTCCAAATCACTGGTTACCGGTAGTGGCTATTGGAAAAGCGGAAAAATGGTCGCTGAAAGATACCCTGATGGTTGCAGGAATCAGTGGTTTTGCACATACCTTAAGCACTGTTATTGTAGGTATTGTTATTGGCAGTATTGGCATTACACTGAGCAGCAATTACGAGGTAATTTCGGAAAAGATAGCTCCTGCTTTACTCATCGTGATTGGTTTGGTTTATGTGGTCATCGACAGGTTCAAGAATTCAAAACACAATCACGATATAGATACCGGTAAGATAAACAATCGTTCCAAATGGGCTATCATAGTGTCATTGGCACTGGCCATGTTTTTAAGTCCCTGCCTGGAAATAGAAGTCTATTATTTTCAGGCTGCAACAGCAGGTTGGAAAGGAATTCTCATGGTTTCCGCTGTTTATGTAATCATAACTGTTACCGGGATGCTGTTTTTGGTATATCTGGCCAGCAAAGGAGTGAGGGCAATTCGCTCACACTTTCTGGATCATCACGAAAAGTTACTTTCGGGTATTGTGCTGATCCTGCTCGGCGTATTTGCCCTATTTGTACATTTCTGATCAGCTTATTTTACGATGGTTGTTAATTGTCCCCTTTCTATTTTGCGATAAAAGCAGGTGGGGTAGGGCAAGCCATCGCTTTTTTTTGCATGACAAACACCGTTGCCTTCAGGAATCACCAGATAAAGTAGAGAATTCTGTTCACAATTGATCCTTATTTCTTTTATTTTCAGGAAGTCGCCTGAGGTCATCCCCTTCTTCCAGATTTCATTGCGACTCCGGCTGAAGTATGTTGCATAACCACTGTTCAGGGTTTCTTCAAACGCTTCTTTGTTTACATAAGAAATGATCAACACATCCCTGGTCTCAGCATGTTGAGTCACAACCGGAATCAGGGTGTTGCCATCCTCCCCGAAATTCAACCGCAATTCATTTGTATATTCGTTTGCCATTTATTTTAAATTTTCAAATTTTCACATTATCTAATTAAAATATCCCCCGCTCATGCGCATACCGGATGGCTTCATAGGTATTGCTCACATTCAGCTTTTCAATGATTCGCTGACGATGTGTATTCACCGTATTCACACTGATATACAGCTTATCTGCAATTTCCTTGCTAATCAAACCCGAAGCAATCAGTTGAAGAATTTCTCTTTCACGATGGGTCAGTTGAGCAGATATACTGAAGACTTCCTCATTGGGCGGAAAAGCGTATAATTCACCGGTATTCTGATTTACCAGTCTTCCCCGGAATGGGGCATTGATATCGGTATCCGGCGATAGATCAAGCATGCTCAGGGCAAGCCAGACATTTCCCGATTTGTCAAATTCGAGCGGGTTCTGTTGTTCGATCACCCTGACATACGACCCGTTCTTTCCCCTGACCCTGTATTCGAAGATGGCCTTGTAAAATTTGCTGCTTGTTTTGTCAGCAAGCGCAAAACCCAGAGAGATATAATATATGCCTGCTTTGTACAGAAGCAGAAGATCGTCAGGATGAATCAGGCTGTTGGAGTATTCAAAATCATATGATGCACGTTCTGCATCCCATCCCAGCACCGATGCATACTTGGGCGAGTAATATACATGCTTGCGCTGGTAAAGATCATATACCGATATGCATCCGCTGTCAACCACATCAATGCTTTCCAATAGGCGGGTATGGTAATTCAGTATGCCGTAATCCAAATCGGCAGGATTAAAAACCTGCTGATCAAGAATTTCCTGGTGCATTTGGAAAATCTGTTGTAATTGCGTGGTCATGAAAAATACTGATTAATCAGGATTCCAAAAAAAGATCAAACCCCTGATCTTTGACCAAAATTACAAAATTCAAATAATGAAATCGCATTATTATTTGCCTGGAATCGTTACTTGTTATTTTCTCTTGTTTTTATTCAGCATGGAAGGGCTTTCTCAATCCTACAAACAGACCATCAAAGGTGTTATACGCGACCTGGATACCCAGATTCCATTACCCGGTGCCACAGTCATAATTGATGCAACTGATCCGGTAATCGGTGCAATGACAGATGCGGACGGAAATTTCAGGCTCGAAGGAATTCAGGTTGGAAGGTATAGTCTGAAAATCTCATATATAGGCTACGAACCGGCAGTCATCTCAGAGGTATTGGTGTTAAGCGGAAAAGAGGTTGTTTTGCAGATTGGTTTGAAAGAATCAGCAACGGCATTGGCGCAGGTAACCGTTAAAGCAAACAGCAACAAGGAGCTGGCCATTAATCCAATGGCCATGATCAGTGCCAGGCAGTTAACCATGGAAGAAGCATCGAGGTACGCAGGGGGTATTGACGACCCGGCGCATCTGGCAACAGCTTTTGCCGGTGTAGCCGGTTCTCTTTCTTCAAACGCCATAGTAATCAGGGGTAATGCACCCAAAGGCCTGCTATGGAGAATGGAAGGCGTGGAGATACCCAATCCCAGTCACTTTGCCAATGTCAGTACTTTTGGCGGAGGGGGGATTACTGCCCTGAGTTCACAGATGCTGAGCAACTCCGACTTTTTTACGGGTGCATTTCCGGCTGAATACGGCAATGCACTTTCCGGGGTATTTGATATGAGAATCCGCACCGGAAATAATGAGAAACGGGAACATACTGTCAAGGCCGGAGCCATTGGAATCGATTTTGCGACAGAAGGGCCTTTTAAAAAAGGGAAAAAAGCATCGTACCTGGTGAATTACCGCTACTCAACACTGGCACTCATTTCACCCTTGTTGCCTGAAAACGCAAGGGGGATCAGGTATCAGGATTTATCCTATAAATTGAATCTCCCGGTTGGAAAATATGGTAATATAAGCACATGGGGTTTGTTCTCAGCCGACAGGACAGGTTCGGAATTAGAATCTGATTCAACAGAATGGAAGTATTATGCTGACAGGGAAGAAGATGAAAACAAGAACCGGATGGGCGCTGCAGGAGTTAACTATAAAACCATTATATCCGACAAGACCTACATGAATGTTTTAATAGCTGCAACTGGTAACTACATCAGCTGGCATAGAAACCGGCTTGACGGTGATCTTGAATTGTATCCGACAGACAGGATCGAACAGAACGACCGGAAATATACTTTCAGCTTGTTGCTGAATCACAAGTTTAGTCCGAAGCATACCAACAGAACGGGCTTTGCGTTTAACAGGCTAACCTACCGCATCAACCTGAAGCAATTTGCTGATGAAATCAATTCACTGGTCACCTATGCCGATGAGAATGGCGGCAGTGAAATTCTGCAGTTCTACACCCAGTCAAGACTGGATATACTTCCCGGTTTGTCACTAAATGCAGGTATTCATGCACAGCGGTTTGCCCTTACCAGGGAACTTACAATTGAGCCCCGGGCAAGCCTCAAATGGAAAATTGCGCCGAAGCATACTGTTAGTCTCGCCTATGGCATGCACAGCAGACTGGAACCCATTGGCTTCTATTTTGCCACACACCAATATGAATCAGAGAAAATCAAACCCAATCTGGATCTGAAACTGGCGAAGGCACAACACCTTGTCTTTTCCTATGAACTTGTAACAGGAGAATACAGCAGACTGCGGATTGAACCATTCTATCAAAGATTATCTGATGTTCCCGTTATACCCCGATCTTCCTTCTCAATGTTGAATCTTGATATCGACTGGTTTTTCAATGATTCATTGGTGAATGAAGGTAGTGGTTACAATACCGGAATTGACATTACGCTGGAAAGGTTTCTTCATTCGGGGTATTATTACCTGGTCACCGGATCATTTTTTGATTCCAGATATAAAGGCGGTGATCATATTGAACGCAATACCCGGTTCAACAAAAATTACGTAGTTAATTTCCTGTTTGGCAAGGAATGGTCAGTAGGCCATCAGAAGAACAACATCATAGGCATTAACTGGAAGTTTAGCCTTCTTGGAGGAGACCGGATCAGTCCCGTTGACCAGGCTTCCTCATTATTGGTTCGCGACGTTGTTTACAATGAGAACAAAGCTTTCAGCGAGCGGAAACCTGCTGTGTATTACCTGGATTTCTCTGCTTCATGGCAGCGTAACAAGCCCCGGTATTCAGCCACCTGGTCGCTTCAATTTGTGAATCTCCTGTTTCAAAAGGAATTTTATGGCCACAGGTATAATTATGTCAACAATACAGTTGAAGAGTTGAAAGAGACTGCCGTCATTCCAAGTATCAGCTACCGGATTGATTTCTGATTATGCATGACTGCATGACTGCAAGACTGCAAGACTGCAAGACTGCACGACTACTATGCCGCTTATTCCTGGAACTCCTTGCTGAAATTCACCAGATACAGCTCCTCTGTAGCCCTGGTGACGGCTGTATACAACCACCTCAGGTATTCCATGTCAATTTTTTCTGCCGGCATATAACCCTGATCAACAAACACAGCTTTCCACTGTCCGCCCTGCGCTTTGTGACAGGTAACGGCATACGCATATTTCACCTGGAGGGCATTGAAGAAAGGATCTTCCTTCACTGCCTTGTATTGCTTGCTCTGGGTATTCAGGTGGGCATAATCTTCAAGAACGTTATAAAATAACTTCCTGTTATCTTCCTGTCCCAGTGCGGCGCTTTCCGATGCAAGGGCATCCAGCAATATCCAGGCTTCAAAATCAACATCGTAATCAATCAGATGAAGCGAAGCAAGAGCAAATCTGAAGCCGTATCTCTCCTCGAATTTCCTGATCTTTCGGACCCTCACAATATCGCCATTAGCTATGAAATCGAGATCCGGTTTGTCTTTCAGCCAGAAATAATTGTTTTTAACTACCATCAGCAAATCGCCTGATGACAGTTCCTCTTCCCTGAAAAGAACCAGCTTGCGAATACCATTGTTGTATTGGTTTGCTTTTTTATTGGAACGGCACAAAACCATCACCTCTTCAATGCCATGGCGTTCGTAAGCCCGTTCAATTGAATCGACCAGTTCCTGCCCCGAAATAAAGCGGATATCCTGGTATGATTTATGGGGGAGTACAGGAACGGAAAAATCATCCCGGGTGATGTGGTTACGAATGATGGTTGCATTCTGAAGTATTCCGGATTGCTGGTTCTGTCGAACGATATCAGTCAGCGTGAATTCACCGGCGACAGGCATGTAGAGCGACAGTTCATTTTTGTCAAGGGCCGGGCTTAATATAATACCCACCGGAGGCAGCTGAGCTGTGTCGCCAACCAGGATCAGCCTGCAATTATTGCCGTCATTGACAAAGCTGATCAGGTCGGCCAGCAAGCGACCTGAGCCGAACGGAGAGGATTCGGATGCGGTATCGGAAATCATGGAGGCTTCATCTACTATAATGATGAGGCTGCTAAAAAGATTCTTGTTGAGAACAAAACTGCCAAACCCGTCAGTCGCTGATTTCTGCCGGTAAATTTTACGATGGATGGTAAAGGCACTCTTCCCTGAATAACCTGAAAAAACTTTTGCTGCTCTTCCTGTTGGTGCAAGCAACAAGGTTTTTCGGTTGAGTGCGTCGAGGGTTTTAACAAGTGCACTGATCAGCGATGTTTTGCCGGTACCCGCAAATCCTTTGACAATAAATATCTTTTCCGGCTTCTCATCGATTACAAAGCTGATCAGATGATCAATAAGCTTTTCCTGTCCTGGGGTAGGGGGATGGCCCAGGTTGTTTCGTATCAGTGCACCAAGATGATCAGCAAGCATGTTAAACAGAGTTAAGATTTTCAGGTTAAGCTTGTCTGTAAAGTTATTTAATAATAGATTTCAGCTCTAATGGATTTTTAGTTAAATTCGCAGGTAACACTCATCGGAAGAAATTGATTGTCATTGTAATTCAGATGAGCAAAAGGCTAAAATAGTTGATTCATGCATGAAATAAACCTTGTAGACAGATCATTTGATCAGGATGCTGCCGGTCCCTGCAGCATTTCCCTTCAGGCAAATCAGTGTGGTCTGACCTATTGCATTACTGACGACACTATGAATAATTATGTGCTTTTCAGAAAGCACCGTTTTGACCACGTTTATCTCACCGGGGATTTGATTGAGAAAACATCAGAAATCCTGGAAAAGGAGTCCATATTTGATTTGCCATTTCAATCGGTTAAGTTTATTGGTTTTACCCAGCAATCTACTTTGGTTCCTGATGCTTTTTTCGACAGGCGAAAGATGAGAGAATATCTTGCTTTCAATTTTGCAGGCGAAATGGATACGGAGCTGTTTGGAAATCATTTGGAATTGCCCGGGATTTACAATGTCTTTGCACTGCCTGAAGAACTGGTATCCATGATTACCGCGTTTTTCAAAAAGGTTGAGTTTACAAACCAAACTACCCCCTTTCTGAGACACATTACTTATAAGAAAGATGCGCTTGAACATGCTGCAGTTTATGTGGGATTGAATGCAGGTTTCTTTGATATTGCTGCAACCGGAGATGGAAAACTGAAGCTGTACAATACTTTTCAATATACAAGTGAGCAGGATTTGCTGTATTATACCATTTTCATTTATAATCAAATGAAATTTGACCCTTTGCAGGTTCCCTTGTTTTTGTCGGGTGAATTGAGCTCCAGGTTGACCTATTACGAAATTCTGAAACAGTATATTCCGGGAACGCAATATGATGATACTTCAGGAATCCCCGCTCTTGCTCCCGGGTTGAAATCACTCACACCCTATCGATTCGTGAACCTGCTAAACCTGAACATGTGCGCATCGTCGGAGGAACATACGGAGGAAGAATAATTGCTGTTAGTAAGGGATTTGATTCGCGTCCTACTACCGACTTTGCCAAAGAGGCCCTTTTCAATATTCTGGAAAATCATTTCAACATAGAAGATCTGCGTGTGCTCGACCTGTTCAGTGGCACAGGCAGTATCAGCTACGAATTTGCCTCTCGCGGGTGCCCCGAAATTGATTTGGTTGACATAAACAGCAGATCGGTTCAGTTCATTGCCAAAGTTGCCTCCGAAATGGGTATGAAAGGAATTCACACCGTTCGCATGGATGTTTTCCGGTTTATTTCCATTTGCAAAAAGCAGTATCATGTGATTTTTGCAGATCCGCCGTATGATTTAAAGAACATTCAGGATATTCCTGGAATGATCTTCTCTCATCAATTGCTTGAACCCGGCGGATGGTTCATCCTGGAACATGGGAAGAGCAATAATTTTAAAAATGACCCGCATTTTTTTCAGGAACGGAATTACGGGAGTGTGCATTTTTCGTTTTTCAGAATGAATATGTAATCCATTCTTGTTGTCTGAATTGCTAAAGTGAGACCTTTTGCATCTGTTGTGCCGACGGGGCTTCCCGCCTGCATTGTATTCCGGCGGGATAGACTTCTCGCCCCGATTAAAATGAAACAAAAAAGCCCGAAGTTTCCTTCAGGCTTTTGCTTCAGCGGTGCCGACGGGGCTCGAACCCGCGACCTCCGGCGTGACAGGCCGGCATTCTAACCAAGCTGAACTACAGCACCAGCTTTTTAAAGCGCCACAAAAGTAAGGTTATTTTTTAAACCATCCAAATGAATTCAGAAAAAAACTTTTCGTATTTGTGAAAGGAATTGATCTTCATATACCTTTGACTGATATGCTGAGATTACTGCATTATTGTTCTATTCATACCTCAATGCATCAACCGGATTGCGGTTGGCAGCCTTCCAGCTCTGCCAGGTGACCGTAAGTATAGCTATCAGAATGGCAATGCCACCTGCTGCAATAAATATCCACCAGCTGACCGGAGTTTTATAGGCATAGCCTTTCAGCCATGACCGGATGAAGAAATAGGAAACCGGAATGGCAATGACAAAGGAGATCATTACCCACCGGATATAATACCGGCTAAACAGCATCACTACATTCGTTACAGTGGCTCCGTTGGCTTTGCGTACACCGATTTCCTTGATCCGTTGGGTCATCATGAAGGATGACAAACCAAACAGTCCCAGGCAGGAAATCAGGATGGCCAGGAAAGAGAATATATTGAAGATTTTTCCCTGCCGGGCTTCACTGTTATACAGGTTGTCGTAATCGGCATCCAGAAAATGATACTCGAAAGGATAATCGCCATTGATGTCTTCATGAAGTTTTTCAATGTTTTTTACAGTTTTCTGAATGTCATCTGAAGAAATACTGCATAAGACGTATTGGCTGTAATTTGAGAAACAGTACATTGCCAGAGGTTCCACTTTCTGAGATAAAGGTTTGAAATTGAAATCTTCGGTAACGCCTATGATGGTACGTTTCCCCCCCCTTTCCAGGATACTGCCAATTATTGGTTTTAGTCCTATAATATCCGCAAAGGTTTTGTTGATAACTATATGCAGGGTATCGTTGTAGGTATTCTCAGGATAGAATTCTCCTTCGTACATTTTGATGCCGAATGTATTCAGATAATCACAATCCACCGTGGTACTGGATACGAGCGGATCCACCTCAGGAGGCTTGCCCTGCCAATTATAACCCCCGCCGTTTTGGTAAATGCCGGTAGGCAGGTGAGAGGCTGAACAGACATTCTTAATGTCAGGATCAGCCAGCAATTGTGATTTGAACAGTTCATATTTGGATCTCAGTTCGCCCCGCATGGGCATATAAAGGACATTCTCGCGCTGAATTCCGACATCCTTTTTCCGCATGAAATCCTGCTGCTTTTTGATGATGATGGTATTAACAATCAATACAATGGCCAGACAAAACTGCAAAACAACCAGGGTTTCCCGCAAGAGAGACCGCTTGTGAAGAGATCCGTTCGACTTCAGAATTTTTATTGGTTTGAACGATGACAGGAACAGGGCCGGGTAACCCCCCGACAGAAATCCCGTCAACAACATAATGCCCAGAAATCCCGCGATCAATATTCCATCACTGTAATGGATGCCCAGCTCCGTGCCCAGCAGCTTGTTATACCATGGAAGAAAGGTTTCCGCCAGGATAAGTGCAATAAAGAACGAAATCACCGACAACAGCATGGTTTCCGAGAGGAACTGTACTACCAGCACCCTCCGGTCGGCTCCAAATGTTTTTTTGATGCCGATTTCTTTGAATCTGGTGGCGGCCATGGCCGTGGAAAGATTGGTGAAATTAATGGCGGCCACAATGATCAGCAACACAGCGATTATCGAAAAAAGCCTGACATTTTTAATCGGACCGCCACCCCAAATCCAGTAAAGGTGGATGTTTCGCAAAGGTTGAAGGAAGAATACTGCTTTAGACTCAGGGAAATGCAGCTTCTTGAATTTTTCGATAGTCTGATTGACTGATTCTGCAGTGGTTCCGGGAGTCAGCTGAACATAGGTAAAAACCCAGTTATTGCCCATATCGTTAATATCACGTCCCAGTTCCTTATAAAATTCAAAGGGAATCAGCAAACCATAGTCCAGTTCGGTATTTTTTGGCGGATCCTGGATGATACCGGTGACGGTAAAGGGGTGCGTGGCATCCAGAACCATGATTTGCCCGACAGGGTCCTTATCACCGAAATACTTCCGGGCCATTTTTTCTGAAATGACCAAGGAATGGGTGTTTTTAAATATTGTTGCAGTATCCCCTCTAACCAGGGGAAAGGAGAACATGCTGAAGAAATCCCTATCTACAAAGTATACCTGCTCCATGATTTTAGTTTCATTAACCTGAACCAAAGCCTGTTCATGATTGTAATGGGTAACACGGTCAATGTTGGCAATGTTTTCTTTTAGCACTTTGGCCATGCCCGATGACGTTACCTGAACATGAAACACCTCCCCGTTGGTGTAAAACTGATCCTGGATAACCCGATAAATGTTATCTCCATTCGCGTGGAACCGGTCAAAGCTTACCTGGAACTGAACCCAGAGGAAAATGAGCATGGCGCTGGCCATTCCAATTGAAAGACCAAGGATATTCAGAATGGTGTATTGTTTATTTCTGTACAAGGTTCTGAACCCCAGTTTTAAGTTGATTATCTTCATGAGTATGTATTTTTCTTATTGTAATTTTGCTCTTGTACTTTTTATTATGCTTTCCCATACCGGGTGTCTCACATACAATTCCTGAGTATTTCGTTGCCAGATTTTTTGCAATTGCCATGCCATTGTTGTTAAATATCAGAAAAACAAATTGATGCAAAGATCTGGCAGAGTTATCAGGGTCATAAGTGTTCAAAATCTGAACGTGTTGTGTTCGTTTTGTGTACAATGTTTTACTTTTACACAGTAATCGTATTGTTAACATGGAAAAAAAGAAGGGCAGTATCCTGATTGTTGATGACAATGTGCAGATTCTTAATTCACTGCAGTTGTTGTTAAAGTCTGAATTTGCCGAGGTTGTAACATTAAAGAATCCCAATCAGATACCTTCTGTAATACAATCGGGTCATTTTGACATTGTGCTTCTGGACATGAATTTCCGTTCCGGGGACAACACCGGAAACGAAGGTTTGTATTGGCTTACGGAAATTCTCAAGCGGGATCCCCAGGTTGTGGTTATCATGATCACAGCTTATGGCGACATAGAACTGGCAGTAAATGCCGTTAAGAGAGGGGCTACTGATTTTATTTCCAAACCCTGGGATGCCGAAAAGCTGATTGTTACTCTGAAGAATTCACTGGAGATCAGGCAATCGAGGGCAGAAGTGAAAAAGCTGCAAGGGAGACAAAAGCAATTGAATGAAGATATTGACAAGCAGTTCAGGTTGTTCCGCGGGGTTTCCAAAAAGATGGAACAGATTTACAAAACCATTGATAAAGTAGCACTTACTGATGCCAATGTGCTCATTTTGGGCGAAAACGGAACCGGTAAAGAAGTGATTGCCCGTGAAATACATAAAAGATCCGCACGTGCTTCCGAAATATTCATGTCTGTTGACATGGGGTCGATCAGTGAAACATTATTCGAAAGTGAAATGTTCGGTCATGTGAAAGGCTCATTTACTGATGCCCGGGAAGACCGTACGGGAAGATTTGAAGCTGCTTCCGGAGGAACCCTGTTTATGGACGAAATAGGCAACCTGTCTATGCCGGCGCAAAGCAAGCTGCTGGGTGTACTGCAAAACTCTGAAATAACCAGGCTGGGTACTAACAATCCGGTAAAAGTAGATTTCAGGCTAATTTCGGCAACCAATAAGAATCCTGTTGAACTTGTTCATCTGAATCTTTTCAGGGAGGACCTGTTATTCAGGATCAACACCATACAGATTGAACTTCCGCCTTTACGTGAAAGGAAAGAAGACATTCCCGGACTTGCTGATTACTTTTTAAAACAATTTGCCTCAAAATACGGAAAGTCTACGTTAAAAATGACCGGGAACGCTTATGATGCCCTGTCAGATTATCGTTGGCCGGGCAATATCCGTGAATTGAAGCATACCATTGAAAAGTCAGTCATATTATGTGATACCGACATACTGAAACCCGATGATCTTGGTTTAAAATCTGGCAATGCAAACGTGTATGATGCCCGGGATATTGACAGAGAAACCGGCAGCTTATCAGATATTGAAAGAAATGCAATCATCAGGGCGTTGGAACGATTTGACGGGAATGTTACTAAAGCGGCAAAACTGCTTGAGATATCAAGGACCACATTGTATTCAAAGGCAAGGGAATATGGGATTTCTTTGTGATTTGCATATTGCAGGAAACAATATTTTCTGCGTGATGGTTAATAGAAGAAAATTCAACCATGAACAATAATCGTTATTCACTGATTGTTGCAATCAGGGTCATCCTCATATTCGCAAACTGTTTTGCTCTGGTATGGCTGCTTACACAAACAAACCGGCCGGCAACCAGTCTCTTTATTCTCTTACTGCTGATTTTGCAGGTGATATGGCTTATTCGTTTTCATAACCGGATCAACCGGGACCTGGCTAATTTCCTGGTTTTTCTTCAGGAGAATGATACTACACTTGCTTTCTCAAGACAAAGGATTGAAAAGAATTTCAGAGGAATCACCTTTCATCTTGATCAGATCAATAAGAAACTGCAAACAGCCCGAGTTGACAGGGAACGCCAGTTTCATTATCTTCAGGCAGTTGTCAGGCAAGTTGATGCCGGAATTGTGGCTTTTGATCAGGATGGCAAGGTTGAGATATTTAACCAGGCTGCGCGCGAACTTCTGGGTATTCATACCTTGAATCACATCGACAGGCTTGCGGAACTCTGCCCAGAGCTTTCCGGATTGTTGATTTCCGGTGGTAAGCTAACTTCCTCTCCGGTAAGAATCAGGGTAAACGGGAATGAACGCGTGCTTGCTGTCAAATCAGGATCCATTGTTTTTGATAACCGGATGGTTCAACTGATCAGTTTCCAGAACATCCGTCCTGAATTGGAAGCAGGTGAGCTTGATGCCTGGCGAAAGCTGATCCGGATCCAGCGGCACGAAATCATCAACTCCATAACGCCGATCACTACGCTGACAACGGCCATCAAAAGATGCTTTACAAAAGGAAATATCCGGAAAAACCTGGATGAAATAACAGAGGAGCATATCGATGACGCATTGAAGAGTGTGGATGTAATTGAGGACCGGAGCAGGGGATTGATAGATTTTGTTGAAAGGTTCAGGAATCTGACAGACGTTCCTGTTTTGAAGATAGAAATCATTTTGCTCAAGAAACTGATTGATCAGATCGGGATCCTGTTTTCAAATGAGTTTCAGAAACACAACATTCTTTTTAAGATCGAAATCCTCCCTGAAAACCTCAGACTGACGGCTGATGAAAAGCTGATCAAGCAGGTACTGATCAATCTGGTAAAAAATTCGGTCGAGGCAATTTACCACCGGCGTGGTGAGATCATCATCAAGGCCTATAACATTCCCCAAAACTATACAGTTATTCAGATACATGATAACGGAAGCGGAATTGATGAGCTTGCTTCTGAATCCATTTTTGTACCTTCCTATACCACCAAAGAAAATGGCTCGGGCATTGGATTAAGTATATCCCGTCAGATTATTCAAATGCACCACGGAACAATCTCAGCCAAATCATCCGGAGATTATACAGTGTTCGAAATCGTCTTGCCGGTGTTATAGACTACATGTTTTTGCCAACAGCCAACAGCCAACAGCCAACAGCCAACAGCCATAAATATGGTATTATTTACCTGACTTTCTCCGCGAACATGAGCTTTTCCGGATAAGGTTCGAAAATACCTGTGTTTTCCGGAATCCCGGAAAGATCCAGCCAGTGTTGTTCCGTTTCTGGGGCTAGAATCACCGGCATTCTCTTTTTGATGTTATGAATTTCTTCCATCATCGGATTTGCCCGTGTAGTAATTACGGTAAAGGTGTTTATTTCTTCACCGGTTTCCCGGTTTGTCCATTGATCATACAAACCTGCCAATGCGAATGCAGGTTGTTCTGTCAGACCGATAAAATAAGGAATCTTCTCCTTTCCTGAAGTTTGCCACTCATAAAAGCCATTAGTGAGCACCAGGCAACGTTTTCTGTTTAGGATATGACGGAATGACGGCTTTTCAGCAAGTGTTTCAGATCGGGCATTAAATGTCTTGGTCCTTATTTCACCGGCACTTTTGGCATCCTTTACCCAATTGGGAATAAGACCCCAGTGATAAAGCCTGATTTCCCCTGCATTGTCATTGCAAATAACCGGCAAAAGCGGTAAAGAAAAAGCATTTACTTTTGATCCCCGCTGATACTTTTTTGGTTCAGATAATTTGGCACCAAAACGCCTTTCAAGCTCTTCGCGGGTCAGATCGATCTTGATGGTGTAACACATGCCTGCGAAGATACTTAGAAAATAAATGCAATCAGAAAAACAACCCAATGCTTAAAATCACCTGTTGTATCCTGGAATTGAAATCCATCGTACCTTCTTCTCCGAGGCTGATCCCGTCACCGATTTTGCTCAGGCTTCCTTCATATTTCAGATCAATAGCTACCTTTTTAATGTCAAAACCAATGCCTGCCTGAAAGCCAACAGTGGCTTTGTTCCAACGAAGATCATAATCGGTTATTCTTTCAAGGTCAGAATCATCGCTGATCAGAAATGTGAGAACCGGTCCGATGCCTGCTTTAAATGCTCCGGCTTTCAGTCCCAGCATTACCGGAAAATCAAGCCGGTTAAGCGTTTGAGTTAACTGATCAGCATGGTCGGGATCTGCTGAATTCAAATCGTAAACATTGATGTCATTTCGTGTTACGGTATACAGGGCTTCGGGTTGAATGAAAAAATTAAACAATTGAACTTGTCCAACCAATCCCACGTGATATCCGATCATGGCGTATTTGGGAATGGTAATGCGGTAATTGGATTCGGTTGTTGGATTTGGAGTTACAATCACATCATCGCTTTTCAAGCGCGATGTATTAACCCCGCCCCGGATTCCAAACTTCACTTGTCCAAAGGTCACTGTTGCGACAGTAAACATTAACACCATCAATATTAAACGGTTGCTCTTCATGACAGGTATGGTTTATTGGTTTATATTACATTAAAACAACGATTCGTCGTTTGTGGTTATTATACATATTCAAATTCATTAACAATATGACAGAAAAATCTTACAACAGTTGCATCAGCATGGATCCATTTATTTCTTATTTGAAATCAATTTATACTGAATTCGGTCATGTTTGTAGATTTATTTTACTTTCTTTGCCAAAATTATTGTATCTCTTAATTAATTCAGATTATTATGGAAGTTTCTCAGAATAAGGTAGTTTCTCTCACATACGAACTCAGGGCGAACAGCAAGGATGGCGAAGTCATCGAAACAGTCAACCGGAATGCGCCGCTTACCTTTATATTCGGCAGCGGATCATTACTTCCCAAGTTTGAGGATAACCTGGCCGGATTGAAAGTTGGTGACAGCTTTGATTTTAGTTTGGTCAGCGTTGATGCATACGGAGATTTTGATGAGAATTCGGTAATCAAAATACCCCTGCAGGCGTTTCAGATTGATGGGAAAGTAGATTATGAGCTTGTTAAGGTAGGTAACAAAATACCCATGCAGGACAGCCAGGGACACCGGCTGACTGGGGTAGTAAAAGTAATTGATACCGATTCGGTTACGATGGATTTTAACCATCCATTGGCCGGTAGCAGTTTGTTCTTTAAAGGTGAGGTTACCGAAATACGCCAGGCCACCGAAGAAGAAATGATGCACGGACATATTCACGGAAACACAGGTTGTGAGAGTGGATCATGCGACAGTTGCGGCTGTGGTGATGGAGGTTGCCATTGATCTGCACATTATTCTTAAAATATCAACTCGGATTGCTGAGCGTAGTCTCCTGACTACGCTCTTTTTTTGACTTTCTACTTTGCCATTGCTTTATTTGTTAATGCTAAAATCATCCCAATCCTTCCAAACCGGAAACCTTTCACGGAAATCATCCAGCTCACTATGAGATAAGCTGAAAGAAATAATTCCTTCCCCGGAGAAAGGCATTTCGGTCATGATTTTGCCCCTAGGACTAATGGCCATTGAGTTACCGATATAGTCGATATTGTTCTCGTCATGACCTATTCGGTTTACTCCAATAACATAACACTGGTTTTCTATAGCTCTTGCCCTGAGTAATGTTTCCCAAATATCATTACGGCTTGCAGGCCAGTTGGCAACATTGATGAGCAAATCATAGCCGCTGGTATTTCTCGACCAAACAGGGAATCTGAGGTCATAGCATATCTGGAAACTGATGTGCCAGTTTCTCAAGGGAACAACCAGACGATGCAATCCTTTGGTGAATTTCTTTTCTTCACCTTCTATACTGAATAAATGCCCCTTATCATACCAGGTCATATTTCCATGTTGGTCAATATATATGAGCCTGTTGTAAATACGTCTGCCATCCTTAATAACCAGGCTTCCTGCGAGTGCACAATCCAATGATTGGGCAGTTCTGCCCATCCACCTCACGGTGGTGCCGTCCATTGTTTCTGCTATATCTTCAGGATCCATGCAGAATCCGGTCTGGAACATTTCAGGAAATACCAGCAGGTCAGTCCTTTCTATTCCCTGGAGCAGTTGTGTATAGTTGCTCAGGTTGTCATCAATTGCTTTCCATTTGATATCGGGCTGCACTATTGAAATACGCAAATCATCCATGTCTTTATTTATATTTTGCCGGGAAAATCATTTTCAAAACAGACGATCAGGTCATTAGACTGCCTGATGGCTTCGGCAACAAGCTCAGGCATGTATTCTACACCCACTCCGCTTTTGGCCGTTTCTTCAATTCTTACGAGAACCTCCTGTAACTGCTTTGCGCCCAGAAATGACACTCCGGGAATCATTTTATGAGCCTCACGGCCTATGGCTTCGGTCTTTTGTTCTGTCAGATATTGCTGCATCCGCCCGAGTGCAGGCGGTGTTGTTCGTTTGTAAGTCTGAAGCATATCAATAATAAAGGTTTCGTCATTATCTGAAAGCTTCCTGAGTGTAGTCAAATCGTATAGCATGGTTTTCAATGTTTCTTATTTAGGATGTAGGTAATTTTACTTCGATTTTCAGCGTTCGGTGCCTGCCTGCCGGTAGGCAGGTTCGATGTTCGGTGTTCGGTGTTAGTTTTGTTAGCAATGTCTTCAAAGTCATGCAGTCCAGTAGTCCTGGTTCTTGGTTCTTGGCTCTTGGTTCTTGGTTCTTGGTTCTTGGTTCTTGGCTCTTCACTCTTCTCCCTTCGCCTCTTCCCAAATGGCATTCATTTCATCCAGGGTCATGTGCTTTAGTTTTCGTCCTTGTTTTAATGTTTTTGATTCAAGGTAGTTGAACCTGCTGATGAATTTTCTGTTGGTGATCTCCAAAGCAGTTTCAGGGTCAACATCATACAATCTGGCAGCATTGACCAGTGAAAAAAACAAATCACCAAACTCTGCCGATATCCTGGTCTTGTCCATCCGGTCAATTTCAGTTTTTAGTTCCTTCAACTCCTCTTCTACCTTGTCCCATACCTGGTACCGTTCTTCCCAGTCAAAGCCAACAGCTCTTGCTTTTTCCTGTATTCTGTTCGCCTTTATTAGAGCGGGAAGGGAATTGGGAACTCCACCGAGTACACTGTGATTGCCTTCTTTTATTTTAAGTTCTTCCCAGTTTTTCTTGACGTTTTCAGGATTGTTTTTGACATCAGTGTCTCCGAAAACATGAGGATGCCTGAAAATCAGCTTTTCACAAATAGCATTTGCCACGTCTCCGATATCAAAGGTTCCGGTTTCGGATCCCATTTTGGAATAAAAAACTATATGCAACAGCAGATCCCCGAGTTCCTTTTTGACGTTGGCAAGGTCTTTCTTCAGTATGGCATCTGCCAGTTCATAGGTTTCTTCAATGGTGTTGTTGCGGATGCTCTCAAATGTTTGTTCCCGGTCCCACGGACATTTGGCCCGTAACTCGTCCATAATGTCAAGCAGTTTACCCAGCGCTTCAAGCTTTTCTTCTTTGTTATGCATAATTACAATTAATCAAATCTGATCATACTTATTTGTTATCCTTGAATTTGATTCTTACCGAAGAATTCAACGTCAGGTTAAGCAGTTCTGCAGCATTCCCGCCGTTAATGGCAATTTCAAGCAAGTTCAGTGAATTGAACAGGGCAAGCATTTCACCCAATGATGAATCACTGTACTTTGAACACAACCTGACAATGCGGTTGTGATTGCTTTGCACAAAAATATCGAATGACCTGCCTTTGCCAATCTGATCGAACAATTCTCTTGTAATATTGGTAATGGCATTTTTGTATGAATCTATATAAACCACACTCCCGTTGATAACCGATTCATCAATGGCAGGCAGCATGAGCACCTGTTTATACAATTCCTGATGTGGTTTACCCAACCCGCTCAGTTTTCCGGTTTTGATGATTTCACAGGCAATCATGGCAAATGCTGATTGCTCAGGAAATGTTCCTGCTTCGGAGAGTTCAATGCTGACTATTTCTTCGGGATCAGAATCCAATATGAGCCCGAAAATACCGTTATCGTAACCAATGAAATAATGATTATTGGCCCTGAGGGCAATAAATGTACTTTTTTCCTCCGATGCATTGTTGACTGCAATGATGTGGATGGTTTCGGGCGGGAAATGACTGTATGTATGCTTCACCTGGAAAGCAGCCAGGGCTATGTTAAATGAAGGTATCTGATTGGTTATGTCAACAACACACGTACCTGGGCATCGGCTGATAATAGTCCCCTTTACTGCTGCAGAATAATAGTCATCTGAATTCCAGTCACTGGTTAAAGTAACAATCGGCATGGGTTAAGATCAGGTTATATTTTTTACTTGATGAACTGGTTTTTGTGATAAAAATAGTCCTATTTTGTAGGCCTCAAATGTAAGCAATATTCTATAAAATAAATGATTGAAAAGGTCGTATATTTAGAAGGGGTTGATCCCAAGACGTTTTATGGTTCGGGCAACCGCAATCTGGATAAGCTCAAATCCTTTTTCCCGAAGCTAAAAGTCGTCGGGCGCGACTACGAACTGAAAGTGCTTGGTGAGCCTGTGGAAATAAGCCGGTTTGAGAGCGATGTCGACAAGCTGCTCGACTATTTGCAACTACGCAATCGGCTTACCGAAGATGATGTGGAAAAGATCATTCTTACGGAAGATGAAGCGATGCGACATTTCAACGAGAAAGATGAAGATGTGCTTATTTTCGGAAATGATGGCAAGGTTATTAAAGCCCGATCGGTGAATCAGAAAAAACTGGTGGAAGACTACCGTACAAATGACCTGATATTTGCCATCGGGCCAGCCGGTTCAGGAAAGACATACACCGCCATAGCTCTTGCAGTGAGGGCTCTGCGAAACAAGGAAGTGAAACGGATTGTTCTTACAAGGCCTGCAGTTGAGGCAGGGGAGAAGCTGGGTTTCTTACCCGGCGATGTGAAGGAGAAGCTTGATCCCTATCTGCAGCCGTTGTACGATGCATTGAGAGATATGATTCCTCCCAAGAAGCTCGAAGGTTTCATTGAAGAAGGTATCATTGAAATAGCCCCGCTGGCCTTCATGCGTGGCCGTACCCTGGGTGATGCTGTGGTTATACTCGATGAGGGACAGAATACCACCATCAACCAGCTCAAAATGTTTCTGACCCGCATGGGAAAGAATGCCAAATTTATTGTAACTGGTGATATCACACAGATTGACCTGCCTGAACGACAACAATCGGGATTACTGAAAGCACTTTCATTGCTTAAGGAAATCAAGGGGATTTCAACCATCGAGTTCGATAAGGGCGATATCATCAGGCATCGTCTGGTAAGGCATATCGTGAATGCATACGAGCAGAACATTCAGAAAACACATCGTTCAACCAACAAAAATCAGGAAAACGCGGGTTCTGAAAATAGTGAATTCTAAAAAGCATGTTTGCCGTCATGTTGATTTGTCTGACTGGCTGAAAAAATCGTTTTTAATATTACAATTCAATCCCTTATTTTTGACAAAAACTGTTTTAATTTGTTAATTCCAGAAAACAATATACCATATGAGCAACGCGGTTACCAAGACAAATTTCAGCTTTCCCGGTCAAAAGGGCCTTTATGTGGGAAAAGTAAGGGATGTGTACAACATTCAGGGAAAATACCTGGTAATGGTGGTTACCGATCGCATTTCGGCATTCGATGTGGTACTGCCCAAGGGTATTCCTTATAAAGGACAGGTGTTGAACCAGATTGCATCCAGATTTCTTGATGCTACAGCCGACATTGTTCCCAACTGGAAGATATCCAGCCCGGATCCCATGGTTACCATCGGTCATTTTGCGGAACCCTACAAGGTTGAAATGGTAATTCGCGGATACCTTACCGGGCATGCCTGGCGGGAATACAAATCAGGAAAAAGAATGTTGTGCGGAGTGCCTATGCCCGAAGGTATGGTGGAAAACCAGAAGTTTCCGAAACCAATAATAACCCCTACTACCAAGGCAGATGAAGGTCATGATCTGGACATCTCCAGGGAAGAAATCATTCATAGCGGGCTGGTATCTGAAGCTGAATACGCTCAGCTCGAATATTATACGTATAGGTTATTTGAAAAAGGAAGTCAGATTGCCACCTCCAAAGGTTTGATCCTGGTGGATACCAAATATGAATTCGGCAAAAAGGATGGTAAAATCTACCTCATTGATGAGATCAATACACCCGACTCGTCACGGTATTTTTATGCCAACGGCTATGACGAAAGGTTGCAGAAAGGGGAACAGCAAAAACAGCTGTCCAAGGAATTTGTGCGCCAGTGGCTGATTGAGAACAATTTTCAGGGTAAGGAAGGTCAGGTGGTGCCTGAAATGCCCGATGCGTTTGTAGACCAGATTTCCGAGCGTTACATTGAATTATATGAAAACATAATCGGGGAAGAATTCAATAAGGCCGAAAATGTGAATATCGAAAACCGCATTGAAACAAATATTCGCCAGGCGCTGCAACAATTGAAATAATTGTAGGGGCTGTTTCAAAAGGCTGATTAAGTAGGAACGTCATTGCGAACGAAGTGAAGCAATCTTTTTCACATGAATAGATTGCTTCGGTCGTACCTCCCTCGCAATGACAAAAATGGCAGGCCCATCGGCCTGCCCGTTACCAATTATTTCCTAACAACCGTTTTTTGTCCGTTGTATTTTATTGTTACAGCCGCTTTTGCATCGGGAACAAATCCAACTGGTTTATCCCTGGAAACCCACACCACATTAATCGTACGTTCCTTCAGCATTCCCTCATAGCCACCCTGGCGATCGCCAATGGTTAATTCTCCCGTACTTTCAGAATACGTTATGGGTATCAGGCTGTATTGCCCCTTTTCATAATCATAGGTTGTGCCTTCATCTTCATACAGGTTGAAATGACCATCTGCTCCGGTATAAACATACAGTGCAACCGGATCGGCAGGCTTCTGGGTGGTGTATTCGATTTCGGGACCAACCGGTATAATTGAACCGGCTCTTACGTATAATGGCATTCTTTCATAGGGGGCAGAAACCGTAAGTTTCTGTCCTCCAGCCAGGTATTTGCCCGTGTAAAAATCATACCAGCCATCTGCAACAGGAAAATACACCTCACGTTCACGGGCCTTGTATACGTGTACCGGACAAACCATAAAGGCCGGACCAAACATATACTGGTCAGCGATATCGTAAACGCTGGCATCACCGGTAAAGTCCATGGCCAGTCCGCGCATGATGGTATAGTCGTTCAGCCATGTCATTCCTGCCAGGGAATAAATGTAAGGCATCAGCCGGTAGCGGAGTTTGTCATAATAAACAATGGTCTTATAGGCAGGATGACTTTCGGGAGCCAGGTTGAAAACTTCGCGCAACGGATACTGTCCGTGTGTGCGGTATAAAGGTGCGAATGCCCCATACTGGGTCCACCGGGCATTCAATTCGCGCCATTCTTCCATGTCAGCGCTTCCTTCTTTTGCCGACACATAGCGGTTTTCAACGCAGAAACCTCCAATGTCCATGGTCCAGTATGGATTTCCTGCCATACAATAATTGATTCCGGCAGGTATCTGGGCTCTCATGTCCTCCCAGCGTGTAGCAATGTCACCGCTCCACGTGGCAGCAGCATAACGCTGCAAACCGGCAAAACCCGACCGGGTAAGCAGAAATGCACGCTGGTTCGGATATGCTTCGCGCGAACCTTCGTAAATTCCTTTGGCATTCATCAGGGCATAGGCATTGAAATATTGTGCGGAAGGTCCTAATGCAGTGGGACTCATCAGTTTTTTGCGGTAATCGATACTGGAATTCGACTGGATATCCGGCTCTGAGGCATCCATCCACCAGGCATCAATGCCCAGACCGTCAAAATGGTCGTGCATTTGTTTCCAGAACAGTTTTCTGGCTTCAGGATTGTAAGCATCATAAAATGATCCGATGTAACCCCGGCCAACCCAGTCGCGGATGCTGTCTTTTACTGCCAGCTGATACATGGCGCCCATAGCGTCCAGTTCCTTATAATGTTCGGTTGTATGATAGAATTTGGGCCAAACCGAGATCATCAGGCGGCCGTTCAACTGATGCACTTCGTCGATCATGGCTTTGGGATCGGGGAAACGGGTCGCATCGAATTCATGGCTTCCCCAGTTGTCTTCGCGCCAGTAAAACCAGTCGAGTACAATATTGTCAATGGGTATGTGCCTTTCTCTGAATTCCTTCAGGGTACTTAACAGTTCCTCCTGGGTTTTATACCTTTCACGACTCTGCCAGAATCCCATGGCCCATTTGGGCATCACCTGAGCCTTTCCGGTTAGCGTGCGGTAACCACTGATTACCTCGTCCATACTGTTGCCATGAATGAAATAATAATCAAGCTGATCACCCATTTCTGACCAGAAGGATATCTTCTTCTGGTCAGCCGGATCAGCCGGAGTGAGAACCCGCAGGCCAATATACGAAACACCTCCGTCGGGTTTCCATTCCAGTTTAACGGGATACTTTTCACCCTTTTTCATATCTACGCTGAATTTGGAAAGGTTCGGGTTCCAGGCTGTTCTCCATTTATCGGTAAGCAATTGCCCGTTGATCCATATCTTCGTATACCCGGCATAATACAAACCAAAGTTGTAAGTACCTGTTTCCGTGGCCTCAAGTTGGCCCTCCCAGGTGATTGTCGATCCATAGAACCTGAAATCTTTAGGGAAATTTTTAATTGTTTCCAGGTTTTCATAATTGATCTCCTTTTCCTGGTGCCTCAGAAATACCTTTGCCGGATCACTGTTCTCGTAATAAGTGGCTGTCAATCCACCCTCTTTGCCATCTGCATCGTATAGCTTAAAAGCGGTAAGTTGTTTGAATTCACCCGGATTGCCATAGCGGGTGAGCGAATAATTGTCCCACAGTATACCATAGTTTTTTGTTGAAACCAGGAATGGAACGGAGACCTTGGTGTTATACTGGAACAACTCTTCATTCTTCCCCTTATAGTTCATTTCTTCCGACTGGTGCTGGCCGAGTCCGTACAATGCTTCATCATCGGGAGTGTCAAACACCTGCCGCATGGTGTAACCCGCCTTGCCATCAACCTGAATGTCTGAAAATGTCCTTCCCTGTTCTGATTCTTTTAATATAGGTTTGCCGTTTATGTCGGTAAATGATACCTGCCCGGTTACTGTTGAAATGCTTGCAATAGTTGTTGCGGTAATGATTTCAACTGCATTTTCCTTTTTGTTTGTTTTCCACCCCCTGAATACTGAATCTTTTTGAATAACCGACAGGCTTTCCTGATCGGTGAATGCTCCCGAAGGAATTGCCGATACCCTGAAGATGCCATCGGAAATAACCTGCACCCTGACTAACTGAGCCGGCTGATTACCGGTTTTTTTTATTTTAACTGCAACTCCGTTTTCCGAAGTCTGGTAACCCGATTGATTACATGATGCCAACATCAATCCTGCAATTACCGAGATACTAAAAATCCACTTTTTCATATTATTTGATTTTGATTATTTACTGTTTCTTACTGTTACTGCTACTGCTATTGCTATTACTGTTGCTACGCGTCATGCTTCGACAGGCTTGCCTGCCGCAAGCGGTAGACAGGTTCCTTGTCCTGTGTTGTTGCTGTTTCTTGTCAATGCCTGCCAGTCTTGGTTCTTGGTTCTTGGATCTTGGATCTGTTTTTTTCCTACTATTCCACTACCGAAATTACCTTCCTCGCCCTGATATCCTGTGACGAAGCTCCAATCATCAGTTCGATCTTTCCGGGTTCAACCCTGAAAGCATGTGTCTTTTCATCCCAGTATGCGAGATCATCAGCCTTGAGAGTTATTGTAACGGGTTTTGTTTCACCCGCATTCACAGGCACCCTGGCAAATCCCTTTAATTGTTTCAAAGGTCTTTCAACCTTAGAATCCAGAAATCTCACGTAGAGCTGTACCACCTCATCTCCTGAATACTGTCCCGTATTTTTTACATCTACTGTAATCTTAACTTCTCCATCGGCCGGAATAATGGCATTGCTTAATCTTATTCCCGAATAGGCAAATGAAGTATAACTCAGTCCGTATCCGAAAGGGTAGAGGGGAGTCTCTTTGAAATACATATAAGTTCTGCCATTTCTGATGTTGTAATCCATTATGGGCGGAAGGTGCGTGATTGACCTGGGCCAGGTTTGCACTAACCTTCCCGCAGGATTTACCTTTCCGAAGATGACATCAGCCAGTCCATTCCCCAATTCCTGGCTGCTGTGTGTGATGTGCAGAATAGAAGGTACATTATCGGCCGACCAGTTGATGGCAAAGGGGAAATTGCTCATCAGTACCATAATGGTCTTCGGGTTTGCCTGGTAAATCAATTTCACCAGATCTTCCTGTTCCAGTGTCAGCGATTTACGGTCAACCGCTTCCTTGCCATCACTGGGTACCGGTGAAACCTTCCATTCATTGATGGCACCAATGGGATTATTGCCCACAACAACAATGGCTACATCGGCCGATTTGGCTGCTTTTACGGCTTCGTCCATACGGTTTTCCTCTGCATAGGTCACGCTTATGTTCTTTCCACAGGCATTTCTGATCCCCTGTAATACCGTCACTTTATATGGCGGATTGCCGCTGTACCAGTCGGCCAGCACCTGGTCTGCCCTGGGACCAATTACAGCAACCGATTTAATTTTCTTCAGATCGAGCGGAAGCAGGTTGTTTGTGTTTTTAAGCAGTACAACTGATTTTGCAGTTACTTCACGAACAAACTGCTTTACTTCCGGTTTGGTCCAGGGATCAATCGTATCTCGAACACCTATCTGGTTATAAGGATTGTTTTCATTACCATCAAGCAAACCCAGCCTGATGGCCACCCTGATATTGCCCCGAAGGGCTGCATCAATATCCTGTTCTTTCAGCAGGCCTTTATTCAGGGCGTCCTTTACAAAGGGCTTATAGTTGTCAAGAAATTTGGTTATCCCGGCTTTCACGCAAGCTGCAGCAGCTTCTGTCAATGTTTTGTAATATTTGTGAGCATTGAACAGCAAAGCCATTGCACTACCGTCTGTAGTTATGATTCCGTTATTCCCCCATTCCTTAACGGTTACTTCCTTTAGTACCGGGTGAACGGTCATGGGAATTCCGTTATAGGCATTATACGAAGCCATATAGGCACGTGAACCGCCTTCGGTAATGCCTTTGTAAAATGGATATCCATAATATTCCCGAAACAATCTTTCATCAAAATCTGATGAGGTGGAATCGCGTCCATCTTCGTTACTGTTGGCCATAAAGTGTTTCATCAGTGAGGCTGTTCTCCAGTATTTGGGATCATCTCCCTGCAATCCCTTAACAAATGATACCACCATACGTGAATTAAACCAGGCATCTTCACCATAGCATTCCTCTGTTCTGCCCCAGCGTGGGTCACGGCCAATATCGGCATTCGGAGCCAGCAATATCAGGGAGCCTCTCTGATATTTGGGACTCTGAAAATAATAACGGCTTTCATACGATTCCTGCTGCGCAACTTTTTTCACCAGTTCCGTATCCCAGGTTTCACCAAGTCCGTATGCCTGGGGAAATATGGTAGTAGGAGTCGGATTTCTGGATCCCCAGTTTGAAGGTCCGCCGTATGCAAGTCCGTGCAGCCCTTCGGATAAACCACATGTTCTTATGCCGAGCCTGGGAATTCCAAACTGGGTGGAAAGCGCGTTTACCTTTTCCTCCAGCGTCATCAGTGAGATCAGGTTGTCAATGCGCTCTTCATCATTTAGAGTCACGTTCTGAAAAGGGTATTGTGCATATAGGGTGCTGCTTGTCAGCAACACGATCAGTATAAAAACCCTGAATTTCCAGCTGCCTTTCAGTAATGCTGAAAGCAGCATCATCAGGCTTTTTTCTTTGACTTGATTCATCATTTCAGATATTTTGATTATTGGTTTTTCTGAATGACCAATATATCAAATATCTCTGCGTTGTCAAAGAATGGGCGGGTGAAATTTTTTTTCCGCCTGAAGAAAAAAGAGCAGGTATTACTGCTGCTCAAGTATTAGGTATTCCCAGGGATCCAGTTGAATTTCGGTTTTTTTGCGCAGCTTGTATGCATCTCCGGTCAATACATCCCAGTATTTGTCGAATGCCTCAGCAAACGGCACACGCATACTTACAGGTTGGTCCGAAAAATTAAAGAGACCCAGTACCTTGTTTTTACCTGATGTCCTCAATAATACAACAGATTGGTTAACGGAGTCGGCCTGAAAATTGATTTTTCCTCCGGATGTTCCGGCGCGGAGCGCAGGATTCCGCTTTTTCATTGTGTTGAGTTTCCGGTATGTGGAATACAAAGAGGTGTCGGCCCATGAAATGGTGTCTTTTTCAAAGAAACGCAGGCGCTTGTTCAATCCTGCTTCCTGTCCCGTATAGATCATCGGAACACCCGGCATCAGGTAAGTTATTACCGCAAAACCGGGAACATACTTTCCCATTCTTTCATATTCGGTACCGGCCCATGAATTCTCATCGTGATTGGTGATGAAATTCATGAGGATATCATCTTTGGCATAAACCGTATCTGTTTTTTCAATATAATCTTTAATCGTGGCAATCTTTTTTTTCCCTTGAGCAATTTCATTCAGCAGGTGGTGAAATTCCCACGCGTATGCGGCATCAAAACCGCTTTCCAGGAGTTCGGGTTCCCATGCCTCGGCCAGTTTGATAACTGGTTTGATGCTGTCAAGGTTAGCCAGAGCTTCTTTCCAGAATGATGTGGGCACCATGGCAGCTGCATCGCAACGGTATCCGTCAATTCCAATATCGCGTACCCAAAATTCCATGGCGTCAATCATGGCCTGCTGCATACCGGTCTGTTCAAAGTTCAGATCGGCCACATCTGACCAGTCGGCTACCGGGGCAACAATTCTGCCTTCTTTGTCGCGTGTATACCATTCCGGATTTTGATTGATCCAGGAATTGTCCCAACCGGTATGATTGGCCACCCAATCGAAAATCACAAGCATTCCTGCCTCATGAGCTTTTTTAACCAGTTCTTTCATGTCATCCAATGTACCGAACTCCGGGTTCACGCCTTTGTAATCAGCAATAGAGTAATAGCTTCCAAGCGTTCCTTTGCGGTTCTTTACCGATATGGGGTAGGTAGGCATCAGCCACAGAACATCCACTCCCAGGTTTTTCAACCGGTTAATATGTTGTTCAGTAAATGCCCTGAGAGTACCTTCGGGGGTGATCTGGCGGATATTCACTTCATAAATGACGCCTGTGGCCAAACGTTCATGAATCGCGTCTGTTGCGGGTATCACCATCGAAACGGGCTCGTTTTTTTTACATGCTGCTGAAAGAAGAACAAATGCCACTAGGATGATGAACGATTTGGTTTTCATATGCTGGTTTTTTGTATTTGGTTTCTTTATTGGATTTCTATTTCTGTGGGTAGTTGCTTAACGGATTCTTAAGCCAACGTATGGTTAAAATTACCACAACTGACAAGTTTGCCATTGATTTCAACCTGAATTTTTTCACCTTTCACAAGTTTTACAACGGTTTCTTTTGCAGAAATGGTTATATTCAGTATTCTTCCACGGAAGTGGATGTTGAATGAGATGAGTTTCCATTTGCGGGGTAGATTGGGTGTAAAGGTAAGCTTCCCTTCTTTAATGCGCATGCCTCCAAAGCCAATAACCATTGACATCCAGGTTCCACCCATGCTGGTGATGTGAAGTCCTTCTGCAACTTCATGGTTATAATCATCAAGATCGAGCCGCGATGTTCTCAGGTATAAATCATAGGCTTTTTCCACTTCGCCGATACGGTTGGCCAGAATCGAATGGATGCAGGGTGAAAGAGAGGATTCATGCACCGTGCGTGGTTCGTAAAAATCGAAGTTTCGCCGGATGATGTCTGTTGTATACTCGTCCTCAAAGCAGAATATACCCTGAAGCACATCGGCCTGTTTGATGTAAACCGACCGCAGGATACGATCCCACGACCAGTGTTGGTTGATGGGTCGTTCTTCGGGTGACAGTTCGTCAGCCATTCGTTGTTCCTTATCCATAAAACCGTCTTGCTGCAAAAAAACACCTCTTTCATCAAGCATCGGAAAGTACATGTGTTTGATGATGTCTTTCCATGATGATGTTTCTGCGTCATAATGGAAACGTGTTTTTTTGATGATCCTTTGGAAGTTGGAAGGATGTTCATTCATGACATAGTCGATGGCCTCAATGGTGTACCGTAATGTCCATGCTGCCATTTTGTTAGTATACCAGTTGTTGTTCACATTGTTTTCATATTCATTCGGACCGGTAACTCCTAAAATCACATATTTTCCTTTCACATCAGACCAGTTTACACGCTGACGCCAGAATCGCGATAAGGCAATCAGTACTTCCAGTCCGTATTCAGCCAGGTAGTTCTTGTCGCCCGTATATCTGATGTAATTGTAAATGGCGTAAGCAATAGCCCCATTCCGGTGTATTTCCTCGAAGGTGATTTCCCACTCGTTATGACATTCTTCGCCATTCATGGTTACCATGGGATACAGTGCTGCACCCTGGTTGAATCCCAGCTTCGCAGCGTTTTCAATTGCTTTCTGCAGGTGTTTATGCCTGTATTTCAAAAGGTTTCTGGCTACCTGGGGCGGTTCGGTACTGAGGTAAAACGGTATGAGAAAAGCTTCTGTATCCCAATAGGTACTGCCACCGTATTTTTCACCGGTAAAACCTTTGGGCCCAATGTTCAGGCGTTCGTCCTTACCGGTGTAAGTCTGGTTGAGCTGGAATATATTGAACCGGATGCCTTGTTGGGCGGCCGGGTCTCCTTTAATGATGATGTCACTGTGCGACCAGTGTTCTTCCCAAACGGCAATATGTTCCTTAAACAGCTTATCAAATTTCATTTTTGCTGCTTTATTCACTGCCTGGATGCTTTTTTCGGTAAGTTCTTCCGGTTTATGATCCAGTGAACTCAGAATGGCAGCGTATTTAAACAAGGTAATTTCATCACCGGTAACGGCATTGATTTTTAAGCTGAATCCGGCAAATCCTTCTTTTTGTATTTTTTCAGTAACCGGCTTTCCAATAGATCCATTCAACAGCATTTCGCATGTCATGGAATAACCCACATCAAATCCTGATTTACGGGTGCGGGCGCAGAGATAGGCATTTTCCTTTTTTATTCCGGAATCAAGTATGTCCCAGAATTTCTCATCGTAATTCGTATCCCGGTTCAATACATTTCCGTCAAGAAAGGGAATGAATTCAATTGTCCCGCTGAAATTGAGTGGTTTAACCGAATAACGGATGGCGCCAATTTCATCATCGGCCATACTCAGGAACCTTTTAACATTTACTTCAATTTGTTTACCTGATTTAAAGCGGGCAACAAAAGAGCGGTGCAGGTACCCTTCCTTCATATTCAGTTCACGAATGAAATTGCTGACCTTGCAGGTATTCAGGTCGAGCTCTTCATCACCGGTTTTAACGTATATGCCAATCCAGTTGGGTGAATTAGGTACTTTGGCAAAGTATTCAGGATAGCCGTTTTTCCACCAGCCAACCCGTGTTTTGTCCGGGTAATAAATTCCAGCAATATAGGTTCCATTTAAAGTTTTGCCGGAATATTTCTCCTCGAAGTTGGCTCGCTGGCCCATATGACCGTTACCCAGGCTGAATATGCTCTCCGATTCCTCCTGATGGCGGGGATTAAATCCCTCTTCAATGATACGCCACTCATCAACCTTATAATAGTGTTTCATCTTGTTTTATCTTGTTTCATTCCTTCTGAAACAGCAGGTCATGTAAATACAATATCCTGCAATTTCAGGTTCTCAAATCCAGGAAAAACCAGATCGGCTTCTTTCAGAATGTCCGGCGTTCCGATTCCGATGCATTTCATGCCGGCATTATGGGCGGCCTGTATTCCGGCAATGGCATCTTCAAAAACAACACAGTTAGCAGGTTCTGTTTCAAGTAATTGAGCTCCGAGAGAAAATACTTCGGGATTGGGTTTTGCAAGGGAGATCAGGTTACCATCTATGATTACATCAAAAAGTGTAATGATATCGGTTCTTTCAAGGATCAATCTTGCGTTTTTACTGGCTGATCCCAATCCAATCAGAATACTGTTGTGTCTTAACGTACCCAGAAATTTCCTTACACCCGGCAGCACATCATCCGGGGTCATCTTTCGCACATACCCGAGATACATTTCATTTTTTTCAGTTGCATACCTCAGTTTTTCTTTTTCAGTAAGAGAAGTTTTGCCAATTTCAAGCAAGATGTTCAATGAATCCATCCGGCTGATCCCTTTGAGCTGTTCGTTATCGGTTTCAGTAAACTCAAATCCCAGCCTGTTGGCCAATTGTTTCCAGGCCAGGTAATGAAAGCGGGCAGTGTCAACAAGCACACCGTCAAGATCGAACAAACAGGCCTTGATGGTCATCACACAGTTTTTTTATCCTTTATGTCCTCAACAAAAAGCACGGAAAGGGCTGCTATGATCATGGATATGCCGCCGGCAATCAAAGCAAATATGCTTTGATCGTTAAAAAGAGATTTCACCATGAATCCCAGCAGCGTTGCGGCAAGAATCTGGGGAATGACAATGAAGAAATTGAATATTCCCATATACACCCCCATTTTGGATTGTGGCAGCGATCCGGTAAGTATGGCGTAGGGCATCGACAAAATACTGGCCCATGCCAGTCCGATTCCGATCATGGAATAGATCATCTGGTGCGGATCGGTAAGAAAGTAAAGCGAAATCAGGCTCATTCCGCCTACTGCAAGACCCACCATATGGGTTATTTTACGATTGGTTATTTTAGCCAGCCAAGGCAGGAAAAACAAACCGAAGGCGGCAGCAAACAGGTTGTAATAGCCCATCATGCCACCAATCCAGTTGGCCCCCTCGTTATAAACAACCGATAGCGTGTCACTGGTGCCATAAAGATGTCGGGTTAGTGCCGGTGTGGCATAAATCCATAACGAGAACAGGGCAAACCACGAAAAGAATTGAACTATGGCCAGTTGCGACATGGTCCGGGGCATCCGGTACAGGTCGGTAATTACGCTGACCAGTCCGTTTTCGGTGTATTGTTTTTTCACCAACAGATAAGTGAACAATTGCAAAACGCCAAAAAGAGCAAGACCTCCGGATAAGATGTACAGTTCTTTTTCAAGGGCGAAATGATAAATAGGGAAAGCAATTGCGATGCCTGCCAGGAACCAGATAATACCCCGGTTGAGGTACCGCCTGGCCGGTTCACAGGTTTCGGCTTCGCGTGCTTGCTGGTCAACAACCGACTGGAATTTTTTCATTTCCTCGGGAGCATATTCTTTTGTAGTGAATACGGTCCACAATACAGCCAGCAGAAATACGGCGCCTCCGAAGTAAAAGGAATAAATAACGGTATGCGGAATTTGTCCTTCCGGGGCCGTGTTGGAAATATTCAGCCAGTTGGCCAGCATGTAGGGCAGCCACGAGGCTACAAAGGCCCCGATGCCGATGAAGAAACTCTGCATGGTAAAGCCCAGGGTACGTTGTTCATCGGGCAGCATATCGCCCACGAATGCCCTGAAGGGTTCCATGGAAATGTTTATGGAAGCATCCATGATCCAGAGCATTCCGGCTGCAAACCACAGGGCAGGGGAGTTGGGCATGATGATCAATGCCAGGGAAGCCATCAATGCACCTACCAGGAAGTAGGGGCGGCGCCGGCCCAGTTTTCCCCAGGTTTTGTCGCTCATATGGCCGATTATGGGTTGCATGATAAGCCCGGTAACAGGTGCTGCAATCCATAATATAGGTATGTTGTCGATTTCAGCCCCAAGGGTTTGGAATATGCGGCTCACATTGGCATTTTGCAGTCCAAAGCCGAACTGGATACCCAGGAATCCGAAACTCATGTTCCAGATCTGCCAAAAACTCAGTTTAGGTTTATTCATGTAATTCAAATAAATGATAAGGGGTATAAAAACAAAAATCCCTGTCTGTCAGCAACAGAACCAGAGATTAACAAATTGGATTATCGGGAATAATCAGGTCAAAAATAATACAAAGAAAACCGTTTTGCAACTATTTGATTGATAATTTTTTATAGGCAACTGCAAAAAGTCACGAAATACCAGATTGCAATCGTTTGCGGTGGGGGTCGCTTTATAACACTATTATCAGTAAATAAAATTGACATTGCTTTTCAAAATAAAGCAGCGAAAGTAGCAGTGGCAGTAGCAGTGGCAGTAGTAGAAAAACAGGCAGGATATTTACATGTATCATATTTGCTGCTTTGGCAAAAATTTTTCCGGATTATCACCCATACTACCCAGCATCCTCCCAATTTCTCTGTATGAATTTACTAAGGAATTGTGTGTTTCTGCATCAATATAGGAACAGCTTTGTGCAAAATCAACCCATACGATTGTTTCACTGGTCTCTCCGTCAGCGTCACTTATTTTACTGGCAAAACTCTTTGGATATCTTCTTTTTCTATAAGCTTCAGCAATATTTGCACATATTGATCTGGATGATCTCCTGATCTGATTGGTTAGTGAGTAAACCTCTTCTTTTGGAAATTTTTTGGAGATTTCGAAAATCTCCATGGCTAACGTATATGCCAGTTGATATACTTTCAAGTCTTTAAAACCTTCATTCATAACTTATTCTTATTGCATCTAACATCTACCTATTATTTGTTGCTGTTTAATATATTGAACTTTTCAGCCACTACCCTTTACCCACACTCACACTGCTGCTGCTGCTGCTGCTGCTGTTCCTGCTCCTGCTCCTGCTCCAACTCACACTCACACTCACACTCCTGCCACTGCTGCTGCTCCTGCCACTGTTCTACAGCTTCCTCGTACTGTCCCTCACCACCAGATCTGTTTTAACCACTTCGGTGATGGGGCCGGGAGATTCACATTCGTCGTTGATCCGTTTGATGAGTATTTCGGTGGCTTTCTTGCCTATTTCGAAACCATGCTGGCTGACGGTGGTGAGGAGCGGATCGGTAATGGTCGATACCAGTCCGTCAGTAAAACCCACAATGGAAACATCTTTTGGAACTCTTAAGCCCATTGATTTAACAGTGTTCAGGGTTCCAACCGCTGTCATGTCATTAACAGTAAATATAGCGTCAGGCGGCCGGGTGCGGCTCATCATCAGCCGGGTAATTTCCATGGCATCCTCAAAGGTGTCGCAGTTTACAATCAGGTCATCCTCAACTTTGATTCCGTTCTTTTCCAAGGCGGTGATATATCCCCTTTTGCGGAGATAGCTGATTTGCAGGTGTTGGGGACCCGAAAAATGGGCTATCCGCCGACATCCGGTTTTGATCAGGTAATCCACTGCATTGAATGCGCCTTCAAAATCATCTACAATCACCTTGTCGGTCTCAATCTCATCACAGGCACGGTCAAAGAAAACCAGCGGTACATTGCTGTCGATCAGTTGCCTGATATGTCCGAATTTCTTGGTACCCTTGGCCAGTGAAATCAGCACCCCGTCGGCCTGACTGTTGATGATGCTCTGGATGTTCATGATCTCGCGTTCGTAGCTTTCATTCGACTGGAAGAACATGACGTTGTAACCAGCCGCTACAGCGGCTTCATCAATGCCTGAAATAACCGAGGAAAAGAAGTGATGTACAATTTCTGGAACGATCACACCTATAATATTGGTTCGCCGGTTGCGCAAACTTAAGGCAATGGCGTTGGGCTTGTATTTCATTTTTTCTACCATATCGCGAACCAGTTGCTTGGTTTGCGGACTGATGTCGGGATGATCCTTTAACGCCCTGGAAACAGTGGAAACCGATACTCCCAGTTCGCGGGCTATGTCTTTGATGGTGATTTGGTGAATTTTCATTTAGAATAACTTGGTTAGGATTAATGGTTTTGTAATAATAACTAAAAAAAAGTGAACAGCAAACGTTTGTGCAAACGTTTGCGGAATCGTTTGCACAAAATTCCGATCGTTTCTGAGCTTTTTTGTTTGAGTTTGAGATTTTGAACTCCGAACTTTGTTTAAGCAATTTGAACCAGATCGTAACAGTTGATTTGCTGATTATCGGGAATAAGGTCAGAAATCCTGTTAAGTGCCGGTGAATACCGGAAAAACTAAACTAATTATTAATGACTAAACTCAAATCAATGACGCATAAAGCAACTACCATATGGAAAGCATATATGGTATTGATGCTTTTCATCCCAGGTACTCTTTTGGCCCAGGATATTACAGTGAGTGGAAAAATAACTGATAAAAATACCGGTGAAACGCTTCCTGGTGTAAACATCCTGGTTAAAGGCACCACAACCGGACAAACTTCAGATATTGACGGTAATTATTCCATCAAGCTAAGCCAGCCGTCGACACTGGTATTTTCCTATATAGGCTATGCCACAGAAGAAGTGCTGGTTGATAAATCTCAAACACTCGATGTTCAGATGGAACTCATGGTTTCCACCCTGGATGAGGTAATCGTTATCGGTTACGGTACCCAGAAAAAGGTTGATAAAACAGGGGCCGTAGCACATATTACCTCAGAAGATCTTGGCCAAGGAGTTCTTACTGATCCTGTGCAGGGCATACAGAGCAAAATTTCCGGGGTGCTCGTCACTAAAAAAGGCGGCGATCCCAACTCTGGATTTGTTGTAAAAATAAGGGGTGCTTCAGGTTTCGACTCGAATACACAACCTTTATATGTTATTGACGGAGTACCCAATGCAGATCCAACTGCTATCTCGCCTGAAGATATTGAAAACTATTCAGTTCTTAAAGATGCAGCTTCATCAGCTATTTATGGTTCTCAGGGATCAAACGGCGTTATCATTATTACAACAAAAAAGGGTACTGAAGGCAAAGGTACTTTACAGTTCAGCATGAAGGTTTCGGCCGATCAGGTAGCCAGGAAACTCGATTTGCTTTCTGCCTCTGACATAAGAAAATATGTAAACGATAACAACGCCGTGGCAACTTCTTCAAAAGATTCAATAAAATTTGAGGATGGCGGCGCCAATACCGATTGGCAGGATGAAATTTACAGAACAGGGTTTACCCAGAATTACAACATCAACTATTCCGGAGGAAACCAAAGGTCAAGTTATTATGGATCAATTACTCAGGCCAAATGGCAGGGTATCATGAAAGGTACGGAAAAGGATCGCACCATAGCAAAAGTAAATTTATCACATAAGGGTTTGGAAGACAAACTTACCTTATCTGCGAGCATATCTGGCTCTTTTGAAGAAAATGACTATGAGAATTATGACGGTTGGGATAAAGATGATATTATTTTCCAGGCGCTTTCACGAAATCCTACTGATCCTGTTAAAAATGACGATGGGGAATATGACAAGACCAACAGGGCATTTAATTATGAAAATCCATTAGCTGTAATTAATGGTGTTGATAATATCAGGGATGCAAAGCGTTTTTTCGGAAGTTTCAAAGCCGATATGGAAATCCTTTCTGGTTTGATTGGGAGTATTAACATAGGTTATACCCGGGATGATCATGAAAACTCATATTTCAGACCCAAGGAAGGTATTTATTCATCGGCTGACAATGGATTTGGCAAGAAAGAATACAACAACAGTCAGCAAAAACTTCTTGAAATTACAGGCAATTATACCAAATCACTCGGTTTGAATAATCTGAATGCCATGGTGGGTTACTCCTGGCAGGAAGCTAATTGGAATGGTTTCTATGCCCAGGCTGAAAATCCGCAATCTGATTTTTTGAAATATAATAACCTGGGTTCATTTATAGATATTACCAGCAGCAGTGTCAGCTCATGGGCCGGTGAATCAAGATTAATTGGTTTCTTTGGCCGGGTTCAATATAACTACGATTCAAAATATTATCTGTCCGCATCAATCAGGCGTGATGGTTCAACAAAATTCGGCGCTGATCATAAATGGGGATGGTTTCCGACGGTCTCGGCCGGATGGAATATTGACAGAGAAGCGTTCATGAAATCTTTCAGCGTTATTAATCAACTTAAACTCCGTGTCAGTTATGGTGTTTCAGGTAATCAAAAGATTGGTGAATACAGGAGTCAGTTGGTTTTTGGACCAACAGGACCTGCCACAGATCCTGAAACAGGCCTTCAGGTTACAACATTTGCACCATCCTGGAACGAAAATCCCGATCTTAGATGGGAACGAACATCGGAAGTCAATATTGGAATTGACTTTGCTGTGTTGAAAAACAGACTAAGCGGCTCACTGGAGGTTTATACCAAAAAGACTACCGATCTGCTGGGTGAATATCAGGTGCCAAAACCTCCTAATTTGGCAAGAACTACGTTTGCTAATTCCGGCAATATGCGAAATACCGGTATAGAACTTTTTGTTCAGGCATTTGTAATAGACCAGTCTAAAATTAAATGGAAAACATCCTTGAACATATCGCATTTCAAAACCATAATTGGCGATTTGGGAGAATATGTTAAAGGTGAAGAAAGAAAGGATGGATATTTATCAGGACGTGGTTTGGTTGGTGAAGAGTATTATGTTACTGGCAATATTGAAGGAGAAGAATTAGGTGCTTTTTATCTTCCCAAGTACCTCAAACTTGGACCTGATGGCAAGTTTTGGTACCTGGCGGAATCAGGTGGTGCCGTAGATGAAGTTTCAGCAGCCAAGCGCTATATTGCCGGCAGTCCCGCTCCCGATTTGGAAATAGGCTGGTCTAATACCTTTACTTTATTTAAAAACTTCAGTGTAGATGTTTCTCTCCGTTCAATGATTGGTAATGATGTATACAATGCCACCAAGATGTTTTTTGACTACCCCGGATTGCTTCCAAACCTGAACGCCACACCGGAAGCTCTTGATTGGGCAGAACAGGGCAGGACACAGGCACCTACTATTGCAGATATTTATGTCGAGAATGGATCATTTGTACGGCTTGATTACGTATCACTAGGATACAATCTTGATTTAAAATCGAAATACATCCGGAATATCCTGATTAACCTCTCTTCTAATAATCTGTTCACAATTACCGGTTATTCAGGAGTTGATCCGGAAACCAGCATTGATGGACGATCATTTGGTATAGATCAATATAACGTGTATCCTAAAACCAGGACTATTTCATTAGGTATTACAGCAAACTTTTAATTTGATAAAACCATGAAAAATTACAAAATAGCCATCCTGTCCATGCTCATATTAGGATTCAGTTGTACTGATCTGGATGAAGACCTGTATGATAAAATTCCCGAATCTATTTATCCTGAAAGTGATGCGCAGGTTGCCAGCATGAGCGTTGATGCTTATAAACAAATGCAGCAATTGTGTGATGACGGTGGTTGGTGGTTCTGGGCACAGGAGGTGACTTCCGATGAACTGGTGTTTCCAACACGTGACGCAGACTGGGATGATGGAGGCAAATGGCGCGTAATGTATCAGCACACATGGAACAATGATGTGGAAGGAGTAAACAGAATGTGGGATGTTTTGTATTCCGGGGTTACCCGCAGCAATCAGATTATTGAGATGCTGAAAAAACTGCCGACCACAGATGCAATTGATTCAAAAGTCAAAGAAGTTGAAGTTATCAGATCGTTCTTTTATTATCTTCTTATTGATAATTATGGGGACGTACCTTTTCTTACAAGTTTTTCAAGTGCGCCTGCGATGCCATTTAAAACATCCAGAGCAGCCATTTTTGATAGCATTACCACCTCGTTGGAAAACAGCCTGCCTGCTTTGAAAAAAATTGACAACAAGCTGATGGCTACCAGGAATTTGGCTTTTGCCCTTTTGTCAAAGCTTTATTTGAATGCAAAAGTGTATACCGGAACAGAACAATGGGAAAAGGCATTACAATATACAGACAGTATTGTCAATTCAGACAGCTATACGCTGGATCCTACTGTTACCGGTCCTTTTCTAACCAACAATGAGAATAATCCCGAGATTATCTTCTCTATTCCTTATGATGAAAATGACTATCAAGGTTTCAGAATTCATATGCGTACATTGCATTACCAATCCAATCTTACTTATGATATGCCTGTAGGTCCGTGGAACGGGTGTGCTGTAACCTACGATCATTTCAATACCTATGAAGAGAATGATCTGCGAAAAAATGCCTACTTCTTATACGGGCCACAATTCGATTCAAAAGGCAAACCAATTATTGAATCCGTGTTGCGATCGCCATTGGTTTTGAATCCTTATATACCGGCGGTCAGAATGGGTGCTACATTTACTCCGGCTGAAATCAGAACTTCAGGTGCCAGGATTAAGAAATATGAAATAAAAAAAGGTGCCAAGGAGAATTTAAGCAATGACTTTCCGTTATTCAGATTATCTGATTTTTACCTGATCAAAGCTGAGCTTGAAATACGGCTTGGAAATGATGGCGATTATTGGATCAATGAAATTCGAAATCGCGCTGGTATTTCAGATCTTGACGGGGCAACATTAACTGATGTGCTTGCTGAAAGAGGCCGCGAACTTTTTGCGGAAGGACACAGGCGACAGGATCTGATTCGCTTCGATCAATATACAAAAGTTTGGTGGGGAAAAGGTGATGAACAGGGCGGGAAGGCCAATGATCCTTCAGTAAAAACCTTTCCAATACCAAAATGGGCCACTGACGCAAATCCTAATTTATTGCTGGATGCTGAATAGAACTATTTATTAATCATTACAAAATTTATAATTATGAAGAGAATGTATTTTAAATCATGGTTTAAGCTTACCTGGCTTTTTCTTGCCAGCCTGCTTGTATTCACATCATGTAAAGATGATGATGATGACGGTCCGGAAATTACTGTGTTGGATGGATACTATGTAACGGGTAGCGTTACCGCCCTTCCTGAGCTTGATTTGAAGGGAAGGATGACAGTCACACCTAATGAAGTTTTACAGGAAGACAGAGCTTCCCTGCTTGAACTTTACATTGCAATTAAGGCAGGTGCTGCCGGTTTTAATATTGTCCAGGTTTATGGACAAACAGTGACGACTTACGGACCTGGTAATGATTTCGAGTCGAGTACTGATAAATGGGAAAACGATGAACCTTCTGTTGCAATTCAACGTGGTTCCTTAATAGAGAGCACCACTCCTTTTACGGTGCCTGCTGATGGTCTTTATCATGTTGTTATTGATACTGAACTCGATCAGGTTGCTATCATGCCGGTTCATTGGGGATTGATTGGTGCAGCAACGCCTAATGGTTGGAATGGATCTACCCAAATGACTGAATCAGCATTTAATCTGAACACAATGACCTGGACATTAACTGATTTGGAATTGCGCGGCGGTGACTGGAAATATCGCTATTCAAACGGTTGGAAAGTCGGTCTGGATTCTGTTTTGGATTTGGGTGGCGGTAAAAAAGGTGTCAAGGTGAATACCAATTTTGGTAAAGCAGTTGATGATCTCACACCTGGTGGCGCCAATATTGTCAATGCCAACCCGGGTGTATATACGGCAACTTTAACCTGGACCTTGGGCGAAGGTTATGCCGCAACAATGGTTAAAACCGCTGATCTGCCCTTGACAATCTGGACAGATGTTCAGCTTGATGCAGTTGGAACAGGTATTAGTGCAGACAACACAGATGCAACAGATGATGTCAGCGGCTGGGACTGGGGCAATGTAATACTTGCAGATAATGGTGCTGTTCCAACCAAAGATGGAGATGTATACACCTGGACATGGACGACTGTTACACTTGAAGCCAATGAAGGATTCAAAATCAGAACCAAAGACGGCGTTGCACCGCCTGCTAATGGTGCCAATTTCGATGTCGGTTATTCCGCATTGGATGCTGCCAACAGCTCCTCAAAGATTATTGACGTATCAGGAAATCTTGCATCCGACACAAAGGCCACCTTCAATATCACCATTACCATTGATGCAGCTAACAGTGACGCCAAGAAAATTACTATCGTTGAAGTTGTGAAGTAATACTTTCACTGAATGGGGGTTATACCCATTGAGTAGTTAGGGGTTTCCAAAGGCCCCGCCGCTGAGGCGGGGCCTTAATTTTACAAAACGCGTATGAAAGAAAAGATGGTATTTGTCTGGCTGGTATTATTATCCTTGTCTGTTCAATGTCAGGTAGTGATTACCGAACCCATATTGCCCTTGCATAATCAACCTGTTACCATCACTTTCCATGCCGATGAAGGCAATAAAGGCCTGATAGATTATGCAGGCGATGATGTCTATGCCCATACCGGAGTGATCACTGATTCGAGTAAATCCCTGGCCGACTGGAGATATGTGAAAGCAGCATGGACATCCAACATTGCTGCGTGTAAACTGACCAAAATTGCCGCAAACGAATACCAGTTGGTTATTTCGACAAGCATCAGGGAGTATTATGATGTTCCTGAAAATGAAAAAATACTTAAGATTGCCTTTGTCTTCCGAAATGCCAATGCCGGTAAAACCGGAAGAGACGTAAATAATGCAGATATTTTCTATTCGGTTTTTGAAGAAGGACTTAACGTGGCCTTTATTGAACCTGCCGGCAGGGTGCTTTTTACCCAGGCAGGCCAATCGTTGGATATAAGCCTGGGTGCTCTTGATAACGATTCTCTCTACCTGTATCTGGATAATAACCTGATCAAAAAAACTACAGGTAATTCATTTGATACCACAATTACAGCCACCGGAGCCGTTTTGCATAGACTGGTTGCTGCGGCGAAAAATGCAACTGGCATTGCTACAGATACCTGCTGGTACACCATCCCCGGAGTTACCGCCGATGCAACCATGCCCGAAGGCATTCAGGATGGCATCACTTATCTGGCAGAAGATTCGATGGCTTTTGTGCTCTATGCACCCGGCAAACAACATGTTTATGTGTTGGGTGATTTTAATAACTGGCTGCCGGCCGACTCCTACCAGATGAAAAGGGATGGGGAGCGATTCTGGATTACTTTCGGAGGTCTTGTACCCGAAAAGGAATACGCCTGCCAGTACCTGATTGACGGCTATTTGCTGATTGCCGATCCTTATTCTGAAAAGATCCTGGATCCCGATAACGACAATGATATTCCTGTAACTGTTTACCCCAACCTGCTTTCTTATCCTGCAACCAAAACCCAACAAATTGCGGGGG
>CAZLLD010000023.1:0-45756 GCA_964560225.1 uncultured Bacteroidales bacterium | reverse complement strand
ATTTTTTTCCTGACCGGCAAAAGCATTATTTTTGAAGCCAACAAAAACTTACTGCAATGGAAAGAGATTCCCTCATATTTGACCTGATTAAAAAAGAAAATGAAAGACAACTTCATGGTATTGAACTGATTGCTTCGGAAAATTTCGTGAGTGACCAGGTGCTGGAAGCCATGGGATCGTGTTTAACCAACAAATACGCCGAGGGACTTCCGGGCAAGCGTTATTATGGAGGTTGCCAGGTGGTTGATGAAGTGGAATTGCTGGCCATTGACAGGATTAAGAAGCTGTTTGGTGCTGCCTGGGCAAACGTGCAGCCCCATTCCGGCGCGCAGGCCAATGCAGCTGTGATGCTGGCTGTTTTGAATCCGGGCGACAAATTCATGGGTCTTGATTTGTCACATGGAGGCCACCTGTCACACGGCTCTCCGGTGAACTCCTCAGGAATTCTCTATCATCCGGTGGCCTATACATTGAATCCCGATACGGAACGAGTGGATTATGACAAAATGGAGGAAATCGCGCTTCAGGAAAGACCCAAACTGATCATCGCCGGGGCTTCAGCTTATTCACGCGATTGGGACTATGCCCGCATGCGGGCCATTGCCGATAAGGTAGGCGCCCTTTTGATGGCCGATATAGCTCATCCGGCAGGATTGATTGCAAAGGGATTGCTGAATCATCCCTTCCCGCATTGCCATATTGTTACCACCACCACACATAAAACACTACGCGGTCCGAGAGGCGGACTGATCATGCTGGGCGAAGATTTCCCGAACCCCTGGGGATATACCACGCCCAAGGGAGAGATCAAAATGATGTCGAACCTGTTGGACCTGGCAGTTTTCCCGGGTATACAGGGCGGTCCCCTCGAGCATGTGATTGCTTCCAAAGCAGTTGCATTCGGAGAAGCACTTACGGATTCGTATAAAAACTATGTTATCCAGGTGAAAAAGAATGCCACGGTAATGGCTAAATGCTTTATCGACAAGGGTTACAAGGTGGTTTCCAACGGAACCGACAACCATTCCATGCTCATTGACCTGCGCACCAAGGTGCCTGATATAACCGGCAAAATGGTTGAAAATACGCTGGTTAAAGCCGACATTACCCTGAACAAGAACATGGTTCCCTTTGATTCACGTACTCCGTTTACCACTTCGGGTGTAAGGGTGGGTACACCTGCCATTACCACCCGGGGCGCCAAGGAAGATTTGATTGAAACCGTTGTGGAATTGATTGATGAAGTGATCATGCATATCGAAGATGACAAGACCATCCATTCGGTTAAGGAAAAAGTAAACAGGCTGATGAAGGATTATCCCCTGTTTGCCTGGTAACGTAAAGAACCTGTTACAGGATGGAGTTCATTAATCTCGAATGGTATCAATACATACTCATCATAGGAGCCGGCGTCGTTGCCGGCTTTATTAATACCCTCTCGGGCAGCGGTTCCTTGCTTACGCTTCCCCTGCTCATGTTCATCGGGTTGCCGCCCACTGTTGCCAACGGTACCAACCGAATTGCCATCATGCTGCAGAGCCTTGTCGGCTCTATAGGCTTTCGCAAACAGGGTGCTCTTAATTTACGGGCAGGCCTTTTGCTGGGAATCCCTTCAGTTCTCGGATCAGTTGCCGGAGCGCTTATTGCACTGGCCATTAATGCCAAGGCCATGGAAAGAGCCGTAGGCGTATTGCTGGTCATCATGTTTTTTGTGGTGCTGTTCAAGCCCGAGGTATGGCTTAAAGGCCGCCAGGAGAAGGAATTGACGGGTTCCCTGTGGCTGAACTTCCTGATATTTTTCTTCATTGGTGTCTATGGCGGATTTGTTCAGGCCGGCGTGGGATTCTTTCTGCTCGGGGGACTGGTGCTGGGGGCAGGACTGGACCTGGTGAAGGCCAATGCCATAAAAAACTTTCTGGTATTTCTGTATACTCCTTTTGCCCTGGCGGTTTACATATTCGGGAACCAGGTTGACTACAAGGCTGGGTTGATACTTTCTTTGGGCAGCATGACCGGTGCCTGGCTGGGAACAAAATCAGCCGTGAGCTGGGGGCCCGTGTTTGTCAGATATGTGCTGCTGGTTGCCGTGCTGATATCTGCCGTGCAGCTGTTGTTTTTCTGATCTACTGAAGCTTGAAATGATAGGTAATGGTGCCAACCTGCCTTTCGGGAGCATCATTTTTCAGGTTGAACTTGGATTCAAGCGCAGCCTTTTTGGCGGCAGCATACAACGTGTTGTCAACTATGGTGGAACCTTTCACTCCCGGAGTGGCACTGATCACTTTGCCGGATTGATCAACAGTGATTTCAACAACCACAATACCCGATTTCTGAATATTGAATTCAGGCTTTTGTAAATGTACGGGGTTTCGTCCGTTCAGGTTGAAACCAATACCACTCCCCCCAAGTCCCTTTGAATAATTGTCCGATTCGGGAGTCCCGTCGGGATCACCCATATTGCCCGATCCCTTGTAAATACCTTCTGATGAACCGCTTTCGGAAGTGGATTGTCCGGCAGCTCCCTTGCTCGAGTACAATGCTTTCTTATTTACCACCGGAGGAGCCGGAGTGGACGGTTTGGCAATGGTTTCGACAGGCTTTGTAGCAGGTTTGGTTTCCACTTTTTTGGGCTCGGTCTTTTTGTTTACTGGAGGTTTTTTTATAACAGGAGCTTCCTCGAAATCCTGTGTGAGCATGCCGTCTTCAGGTTCTGTAGGTTGTGCGGCGCTGGCAGCAGCGGCTGCTGCCGACTGCTGATTGTTCAATGCAGGTTCATACTGTCCTCCCGCACTTTCCGCATCACCAAAGTTGATCAGGATTCCTCCTTCAGAGGGAGCAGGTTTGGAAAGGGTTATGTAGGCAAAAATCATGAACATCGCTATCAGCGTATGCATGATCACCGTTCCTATGATGCCGTACTGCCTTTCTGTCATTTCAGGAATTATTTGGTCTCCGGACTGGTAGCCAGGATTACCTTGTAATTGTTTTTCTTGGCTATATTCATCACATCAACAATATACGCAATGGGTACTGATTTGTCGGAATGAATGGCCACAACAGGTTCATTTTCATTTCCCACTTTCTGACGGAGCAAGGTTTCCAGGTTGGCAAAATCCACGGGTACCTTTTCCACATAGAAATCAATATCCTTTGTTATGGAAATAGTGGTAATGGGTCTGTTCGAGGTTTGGCTGTTGCTTTGCGGCAGCAACAGTTTGATCGCGTTGGGGGCAATCAGGGTCGACGTCAGCATGAAAAACAACAGCAACAGGAAAATGATGTCCGTCATTCCTGCGGTACTGTAATTCACATCAATCTTATTTCTGGATCTTAATGCCATGGGATTCAGTCAGCAAAAGTTATTTTTTTACAGGTTCGTTGAGCAAATCCATGAATTCCATCGAGTGCGCTTCCAGCCGGTTAACCAGTTCTTCCACACGGGATACCAGGTAGTTGTAAGCAAAGAAAGCAGGAATGCCTACCATCAATCCTCCGACAGTTGTTATCAACGCGATGTAAATACCATTCGAGAGCACTCCGATATCCAGGCTGTTTCCGGCATTGGCCATGTCCATAAATGTTCTGACCATGCCGAGTACGGTTCCAAAAAAACCAATCATGGGAGCCCCGCCGGCACATGATGCCAGAATAGGCAATCCTTTTTCGAGCTTATAAATTTCAACCTGTCCGACATTCTGGATGGCGGTATTGATGTCGTTCAGCGGCCGGCCTATCCTGCTGACACCTTTCTCAATCATCCGGGCCAACGGGTTGTTGGTCGACTGGCACAGAGCTAATGCTGAATCCACCTTGCCGTCATGTATGTAATCCTTAATCCGGTTCATGAAATTCTGGTCGATTTTTGCAGCATTCCGGATGGTCATGTACCTTTCAACAAACACATAAACGGCAATCAGTGAGAGAATTCCGACCGGAATCATAACCCATCCCCCTTTAAAAGCGAGTTCGATGTATGAAACCTGTGACGCATTGGCGGCTGCGGCTGCTGAAAGACTATCCAGGCTGCTGGTGGCTACATTCTGTAACAATACAAAAAGCATATACTCTGATTTTAGTTTTGCTAAAATTAAATAAACGATAAATACAGGGGATTATTTTTTATGTTTAGTTATTAACTTCATTGGGTTGTTCTTCCTGTGAAACAGGGGCCGGTTCATCTTCCTTCTTTCCCGATGGTTTACTAAAATATCTTTTGATCAGCTCACCAAAGGTATCGAATTCTTCCCGGTATGTAAAGCCAAAGCCTTGTGTGTAGGGGGAGTTTTCGTATAACATGTCATTATTGGCATGGTTGTATGTTTTGACTCTCAATTTGCCATTTTTGGATAATTTATAGTCTATATCGAATTCTCCCACAATCTCATCACCTGATTCCGCGGTGGCGTTTGTGACCATATCCACGCTTCCGCTGATGGTCAGTTTGTCATTAAAAAGCTGGTAGGAAAGCGCCAGCTGCACTTCGTCGCTTTTCATTTCTCGATTGGAGCGGTAATTGATGTTGACGTCCATATCATTAACTATTTGTGACAACATGTGACTCAGCTGATTCGACAGGAATTCACTGGCATTTGCGCCGGCTGCACTTGAATATGACGATGAGGAGGAAGCATACTGACCCTGACCTGAACGGCTTGTACTGGGAAGAAACTGTCCTTGGATCAGCAGTGAAAGAAACTGGCGGTTTTTCTCATCAGCGGATGTAATGACGCTGTTCAGGCTTAATTTTGTTGTTTCATCGGCCCCGGGCAGATCAATGTCATATTTCACATCCGGACTCATCAGCTTGCCGGTCATGGTGATGAGGTCATGCACCCAAATTTTGCCGCTGTATTCATCCTGGGTACCCAGTAAATCGTTCAGTGAAGCTTTGGTGCGATAATAGGCTTTGACGTCGATGGTGGCATTCAGCGGATCACCATCCCACCTGATGGTACCCCCCGATTCAATGGTAAATTCCCTGTTGATGATATTTTGCAGTGTAAAAAGGTAATCCCCTTTTTCAATTACATAGTCACCGAACATCATAAAATCACCGGCAGTGTTTATTTTCATGTCGAGATTGCCTTTACCGGTTCCACGGATCTTTTCACCCAGTTTTGGGTCAAATATGATCTGTACTTCAGCTTCGGGAGTAACTTCCAAATCGAAATTGATCTGCATACCGGATAAATCAACCTGGTATTCCGAGTTCTCAATATCTATACCTTCGCCGGTTCTTTCATTATAGATATTGATGAACGGGTATTCATTCAGTTCACCGGTATTGCTTAAGGGTATGAAGATCTTCGTGTCTTTTTCAGTGCGGGCTGAAATATCCATGGTGATATTTTTCGGAGGCCCTGCTATTCTTATCGTGCCTGTGGCAAAGGCGGTACCGTAGAAATCTTTATTGTCGGCAAGCGAGGTGTTCAGGCACATGAAATTATCCGACCGGATGGTCAGGTCCAGTTGAAAATCCTTTAAGTATCTGTTTCTGATGGCACCTGAAAGGTAGGCCGAATTGCTTTTGGGGTCATAGATCCGGATGTTCTGGAAATAAATGTTGTTGTTTTCTATGAGCACCTTTTCCGTAAAAGTATAACGTGTCTGCAGGTAATTAACAGTAAAATTCGTTTTTTGCAGGTTCAGCTCACCGTTTAAAAGCGGTTTGGCCATGGTTCCGGTCAATCGCACTTTTCCGGATGCAAGTCCCCTCAAATCACTGAATATAGTGCTGACATAAGGATTAAAGAGGTTCAACCGGAGCCTGTCCAGGTTGAGTGTAAATGCCAGCTTTCCTTTTTCTGAAGGCAGATAGGTTCCCCGGATATCTATAATTTTAAGATCATCTCGAATGGCCTGAGCCTCCAAATCTATAGCTTTCCGGTCATCATCCCAGCGTGAGGTAATTTCTGTATTGCCCAGAATCTCATTGTTGATCATCAGGCTGTCGACTTTCAAAAGGCTGGTAAACAGGGTGTTGTGATATAATTCGGAAATGGTGGCTTTGCCGTTGAGAATTCCGCCCAGCTTATTGCCTGAGGTCATGGATAAGCCATTTAAGTTGCCCAGGTTAAAATGATTGAACAGGATATTGACCTCTTCGTCAGGATTCTCTGAAAGCGCCCCGTTAATGGTGAAAAATTCATCCAGGTGACTGATAACCAGGTTGTCAAATTGGATGTGGCTGGTGTCGATGCTGATGTGTCCAGGATGTATCTGCCATACCGTATCGCTGGTGATGAAGCTTGTTGATTTCAGAAAAAGATCAAGGCGGGGCCGTTGATTTCCGGGTGTCCGGTTCAATTTTGCAAGGGCATTCACAGTTCCTTTGTATTGTATATCCTGCCAGTTATTCCATCTCATTGTAATCCCTGCAGAATCGCTTGCCGTGTTGGCCATCACGGTGAAATTTTCCAGGCTGATGCGGTCATTGATGGCAAGATCCTTACCGCCGGCATCAACAACAATGGATTGGCCGTCTCCTTCGACAAGCAGGTTGAGGTTGTTCCATACAACACCTTTGGCTTCGATCCGGTTCGTTTGAAAATGAAAATGCATTTTTTCATTTTCCGGGTTGTAGGTAAGATTAAGCGTGCTGTTCTCGGCAATGTTGTATTGTGGTAAGAAGAATTCGAACAACGGCTTGGCATTTTTCAATGAGGCATTAAGAGTCATGCTGCTTTGCAGCGGTGAGTCAATTATTCCGGATGTGTCAACCAGTGACGGAAGATAGGTGATCAGGTACTTCTTAAGAGATTCGCCAACCCGCGTCAACTCATATTTTCCGTGCAAATCAGCATCCAGGAAATCTGACCTGAGTTCCATCCGGTTGCTTCCGCTGTAGTTTTCAGTAACCAGGCTGAGATCATACACCTGAAGTTGTTTGTCTTTTTTTACAAACAGGGAATTCAGCAGCGTAATCCTTCCGTTCAGTGTGTTGATTGAGTTTCCTTTTGCATTGGCAATCAGGTAGCAGGAAACCCTGAAATCGGGATCGGACTTGTCGATATTCAGGGCATACAAATTGGCATCAGTTATGTTGGCTTTAAAATTAAAAACAGGAACTGAGTCGGACAAATTCACCTCCCCGAGGAATTCCAGGTCGATATTCGGATCGTTAATGTCGACCACTCCATTGAATGTCTTGTCTCTCAGATTTCCTGACAAATTGATGTTGGTATACTCATACTGTTTGAATTCAAATTGTTCAATAAGCCCATTCAGCCTGGCCTCAATGGAATTCCCCTCAAGCGTGGCCCCAATTACTGAAGCTTTCAGGCTGATTGTGCCCATATTGTCTGATTGGTCGAGGAAGGCTCCCAGATCAAAATTCTGAACCTGAAACTTCCCTTCAAAGTCGAGCAGGTTCGTGGAATCAGGGCGAAACAACAAGTCGGTATGCACCATTCCCAGATCAGTCTGGAAGGTTCCATAGGCAACAAAGTCATTCACGAAACCGGTGTAATTGCCCTGGTAAGTGATCAATCCCAGTTTGTCGATCTGCGAGGGAAGCCGGATCGAATAACCGCCCGGTAATTGCATGGCTTCCAGGTCTGATGCTGTAGTGGCCAGGTTGCTGATGCCTGCATGAATAAATGTTTCCCTGATACGAGGAAGTCCCTCAAAATCGAGTTCGCCTTCAAACCGGGAATGATTACCAAAGGTGAGCGAAAGTTTACGCCCCCTGAAATTACTCAAAGGGCCATAAACATTGCCGGAGAAAGTAACCTCCTGGTTGGTGTTTTTAAATGCAGGTGCAAAATAACCAATATCCTTCAGATTGAAAGGCGACTTGTCGAGGCTGATGCGAAACCTGACCAGCCGTTCAAAGGAATCAGCTTTAAACGCTTTATAGTTTCTGAACCGCATGGTGATTTCGTCGCCATTGATATCTGAATGGGGAGTTTTTATTTCCAGGTCTCTGAAAGACATGAAGGTTTTACTTTGACTGAATTTAGTGGTCATTTTTTCAAGTACAAAACCACCCTGTTCCTTCAGGCGGAGCATCTTGACAAAGAAAGACAGGGAATCCTTGGATGGATTGAATTTCTTGATGTCAGCATCAAGTTCATACACGCGGATGTCTGAATAATTCATCCCGTATGCAACCGTTTTGTAGTAAAAATTCCTCAGGTTGAACCGACTTTCCCTGAGTCTTAGGTTATTGAACTGCACACTCCAGCTGCCTTCCTTACCTTTTCCGTTGCCCCGCAGCTTTTCAAGGAAGTAGTTCAGGTTGAGGTTGTATGCCGAATCAATGGCAAGGCTTACCTGGGTCTTTTCAAGGTCAATACTGCCAATGGAAATTACTTTGTTTGCCGGATTCAGATAGCGGATTCCTGCTGTCACACTTTTGGCATACAGCAGTGTATCTCCCGAAAGATCCTGAAGGTAAACATCGTCAAGTCGGATCCTATAAAGAAATGCAATATTGATACGGCTGATGGAAAACCTGGTGTCCAGTTTTTCCGATACCATTTCCATCACCCGGGTGGCAACACTTGTCTGTATGCGGCTGCTTTGAAGCAACAAATATGCGGTTGCCGGAAGAGCAAGCAATAACAACAGCAAAATGGTTGCTGATTGTACTAACTTTTTGATAATTTTGCGGCTTCGCATAGTTACACAACGCCAAAATTGCAAAAAAAGTTTAATCCTTCATAATTTATAGGTGCCAAATGAACATTACCATTCTGGGGATAGAATCTTCATGTGACGATACTTCTGCTGCGGTGATAGAGAATGGTTACATGCTTTCGAATAAAATTGCCAATCAACAGGTGCATAAAGACTTTGGGGGTGTGGTACCGGAACTGGCTTCCCGCGCGCACCAGCAGAATATCATTCCGGTTGTGGACGCAGCGCTTAAGGAAGCCGGAAAATCGCTGAAGGATATCAACGCCATCGCTTATACCAGGGGGCCCGGATTGATGGGGGCTTTACTGGTGGGCTCATCCTTTGCCAAGGGACTGTCTTTATCTCTTCAGGTTCCCCTGATTGATGTGAATCACCTCCTGGCTCATATCCTGTCTGTCTTTCTTTCCCGTAAAGAAAACCAGGTTCCGGTTCCTGCATTTCCCTTTCTTTGCCTGCTTGTATCGGGGGGGCACACCCAACTGGTGGTTATGAAGGATCACCTGACTATGGAAATTATAGGTCAAACCATTGACGATGCAGCCGGTGAAGCCTTTGACAAATGCGCCAAGGTGATGGGATTACCCTATCCGGGCGGACCGCTGATTGACCGGTATGCCAAACAGGGTAACCCGGAACGGTTTGCTTTTTCCAAGGCAGTGATTAAAGATCTGGATTTCAGTTTCAGTGGCCTGAAAACCTCGTTTCTCTATTTTCTGCGCGACAGGTTGAAGGAAGATCCTGATTTTATCAGCGGGCATACCGATGATTTGTGTGCTTCCATTCAAAAGGCAATTATTGATTCACTCACGCGTAAATTGCTCCAGGCAGCCAAAAAAACAGGAATAAAAGAAATTGCCCTTGCAGGTGGTGTTTCTGCCAATTCAGGCCTGCGCGATGCGGTAAAACAGTTGGGGAAACAACATCACTGGAATGTTTATATTCCGGAAATTCAATATGCTACGGATAACGCAGCCATGATTGCCATAACCGGTTATTATAAATTCATCAACCACCAGTTCTCATCACAACAGCTGACCCCCCTGGTGCGTTCAGATCATTTTTAAGGAAGATTTTCGGCTGTTTGTCAAAGAAAATCGACCGTTTGTCAATTTTATTATGGCGCTCCCCGAAAAAAAGTGGAATCAATCCGCATAAATTTCACCGTACATCCGTTAAATAATATTGCAATAACGCCCGGCGAATAAAAAGTTATCTGGTAATAAATTCATTTACATGCTTTGATTACTTAATAAATATTATTTTAAATTTGTTATACCTGATATATATTTGGATACATCAGGTAACAATTTGCCTTAACCGGCGTATAGGCTATATTGACAATTCATATTAGTGTGCCAGAGTAATTATGGATAACCTGCTGATTGAAAGTACAAAGAAAACTCCTGATGTTGCCTTTAATACGGACGGCAGGATGAGGATCAGCGGACGCTCCATTCCTGAAGATGCTTCCAAGTTTTATGATGATCTTTTTGATTGGGTTTACTTTTACTGCCAGAAGCCTCCGGAATCAACCACGTTTGACATTGAACTTGAGTATTTTAACAGCGGCTCTTCAAAAGCCCTGCTCCATATATTAAGAGCCCTTTCAGATATAGCCAAAAAAGGCAATAAGCTTACCATCAATTGGTATTATGAGGAGGGAGATGATGACATTATGGAACGGGGTGAGTATTACGAGTCAATCCTTGAGATCAAATTCAACTTCATTCAAACCGACTGACCTGTTAAGACGCTTATGCGCGTCGTTTCTTATTATTCAATTTTCCCCAGATCGTCTGAAAGAATCGTTTCATATTTTCCCTCGTTAACTCATGTCTCCGGGTTCCCCTTGTTCCCAAAAGAAAGGCATAGGGCTGCATGGAAGGTATCTTCATCAGAATGATGTGCAATATAGCAAGGAAAGGTATGGTTACCAGCATGCCGGGCAGTCCCCAGATCATGGCACCTGCTATGAGCCCCAAAATGATAACAAACGGGTTGATTCTAATTTGGTTGCCAACAATGTTCGGAGAAAGAATGTTGTTTTCAATGAAATGCACAATGTAAACAAAAACCAATATCCGGAATGCATATACCGGTGAATCCTCGGTAAGCAAAGCGAAAACAAAAGGTATTGATCCACCGATGATGTTGCCGAAATAGGGGATAAAGCTGAAAAATGCCGATATGACACCCAGCAGTAACGGGTATTTTATGCCAATAATCAGCAATCCGGTTGAATTGAAAAAGCAGAGAATGAGCACCACGGTAGAAACTCCCAGCATGTATCGGGTAACTACCGTGGAAATTTCGCGAAGCACGTCCACTGCAATCGACCTGTTTTGCTTTCCTGCAATTTTAAGATAGAAATAGGCAAACTTGGTCCGATAGTATAAAAAGAGAAAAACATACACCGGTTGCATGAGAATTACAAAAATGGTTCCTGTGGTTGTGGAAAACAGCTTACCTGACTGGGTGCCAATTTCGAATATTTTAGTAAGCAGGAAATTTTTCAACCGTACCGCTGAGATATTGTATTCACGCTCAATATATTGCTGTATGCTTTCAATATGTTCAACGGTTTTGTCCCGGAAATAGGGCAGTTCGTCCATAAACAGGTTGATTCGTTTCAACAATAAAAGTGCCATAAAGACAACAATCGCGGTACCGGCAAGAAGGGGCAGCAGGATGGAAAAGATTCTGGGCATCCCCTTCTTCTCAAGGTAATTGACAACCGGGTATAACATATATGCCAGCAGAATTCCCAAGGCCAGCGGATACAAAAATGCCCTGGCCATAATTAATCCGTAGATTGCAAGTATAACAGCTAGCAAAAGGTAGGTAAGCCGCATTCCAACCGGACGGGTTTCCATAATATTCGGGTTTTAGGTGAAGTAAATTTACAAAATCCGAATGGCAAAAATCGATCGGCTCAATAGAATTGTGGGCTCATTCTGCCTCGTCAACGATCAGGCTTTTGATTCTTTCAATCTGCATCTGTTTGTTGACCTCCCGCAGGTTTCTGGCAGTTTCTGTAAAGTACTGGTGTCCCGAAATAAACTTGATTTGTGTTTTGTTCCAGTCTTTCATGGACTTGATTTTTGATCGTTCCTTCAGTTCCATGAAAAGTGTGTTGGCAACCGGTATCATGTCGCTCCTGCCGAGGTAGTCGAGGTCGGCGTCGCACATAATTTGCTGTAACTTGTTTTGTGGCTTGGGAGGCAGTTTGGTGGCCATAATCAGTTCGCAGATTTGTTCTATCTGGTTGCTGGTATAGTAAAAATCGTGAAGCATTTCCCGTGCAATCAAACAGCTGAAATATTCATGGTTGTCATAGGATACGCAGTGACCTGCATCGTGATATAAAGCAGCCGTCTTCAACAGCAGGAGCTCCTCATCGCTCACTCCTTCCCCTATTCCAATCAGTTCGACCTGGGTAACCACATCCACGGTGTGCTTGACGTTGTGATAATAAAGACTTTGAGGCAACTCTTTTTCCAGCTTATCCAGAATGATTTCCTGCAGATCGGTAAATTGAATCAGATTGAAACGGATGCTGAATTTCTTGTTGGGAATAATACCTTTTCCCTGCAGTGAGAAATCAGTTTTAATGCTTTTAACGACATACAAGGTTATTTCGCCTTCGTATTTCACGGGCATTTTCTTGAAATATTCACATTCAAAAAGGTCTTTCACCAGTTCATAGGTTGAGGCAGAAATAAGTATGTTTCCGTCTTCGCAAAATTGTCTGATGCGGGCAGCCAGGTTAACAGTTTCACCCTTGACCTCATAGTGGGGCCTTTTTTTGCCACTGACATCAGCAATCACGGTACCGGTATGGATGCCTATCCGCAGTTTCCACATCTTTCCCATTTCACTGGAACGTTGTACATCTTTCAGGTAATATTGCATCTCAACGGCTGCAAGCAATACCTCAATGGGATTTGTTATGTTCTTGTTGGGAATACCACCCACGCACATCAGGGAATCACCAATAGTGCGAATATTTCTTACCGGAAATTTGGCGGCTATGTGCTGCAATTTGATAAAAATCTCATCCAGTGAATCCACGCAGGTTTTAGGATCAAACTGTTGATTGAATTGCTCAAATCCCAATATGTCAGCATACAATACGGTTGCTGTTTTAAATCGCAGCATGGAACTCTTTTTTTCGGGAAGGCTCTTGCTGGTAATTTCTGTTTTTCCTGCCTTTGCCAGCATTGCTTTATATTTCTCCAGCTCCTCGGCAAGTGCTTCATTTTGCTTGCTTAGGTTCTCATTTTCACTGGAAAGCAGTTTGTTTTGTGAGATAATATCGGCGATATGCCTTAATATTCCGTTCTTTTTGGGCATCAATTGTTTGTTTAATGGTATCAGCAAGGGCTTTGACAATAAAGTTACTATTCTTTTACGAAGTGTTTACATAAAAAGGTTTATTAATTTTGATGTTTTGAAAGATTTGATTGACCACTGAATCATATTTATGGATTTCAAGCTTAATTCGGCCTTTTATCCTACCGGCGATCAACCGGTGGCAATTGATCAACTGGTGAGCGGTCTTGCCAAAGACGTCAGATACCAGACTTTATTGGGTGTTACTGGTTCCGGAAAAACATTTACCATGGCTAACGTGATTGCCCGGGTAAACAGGCCAACACTGGTGCTGAGCCATAACAAAACCTTGGCCGCACAGCTTTTCGGTGAATTCAAACAGTTCTTTCCTGAAAATGCGGTTGAATACTTCGTGTCGTATTATGATTACTATCAGCCGGAAGCCTACCTGCCGGTAACCGATACCTATATTGAAAAAGACCTTTCCATTAACCAGGAGATCGAAAAACTCCGTCTCAGTGCTACTTCCTCATTGCTCTCGGGCCGGCGCGATGTGCTGGTGGTTTCTTCAGTATCCTGCTTGTATGGTATCGGAAATCCCGATGATTTTCACAGCAATACCATTCATCTCAGGCAGGGTGAGCAGGTTGGCCGGAACGATTTCCTGCGCAAACTGGTTGACAGCCTTTACTCACGAAATGAAAGTGAATTCAACCGCGGCAATTTCAGGGTTAATGGTGATACGGTTGATGTATTCCTGGCATACAGCGATTATGCTTACCGGATCAGTTTCTGGGGTGATGAGATAGAAGAAATGAGCTCTTTTGATCCCGAAACAGGACGAACCCTGGAGAGCATGCAGGAAGTTGCCATCTATCCGGCCAACATGTTCATTACCACCAAGACAAGAATGATGCAGGCTTTCAATCAGATCCGAATCGACCTGGGTCTTCAGGTTGAGTATTTTAAAAGTATTGGCAAACATCTTGAAGCCAAAAGGTTACTTGACCGGGTTACATACGATCTTGAAATGCTCCAGGAACTGGGTTATTGCCCTGGGATCGAGAATTATTCCAGATACTTCGACGGCCGCCCTCCGGGCCATCGCCCCTTTTGCCTTCTCGATTATTTTCCCGGTGACTTTTTGACCGTTATTGATGAAAGCCATGTTACTATTCCGCAAATCAGGGCCATGTATGGTGGCGATCATTCACGCAAACAAACATTGATAGAATACGGATTCAGAATGCCCTCGGCCATTGACAACAGACCGCTGAAGTTTGATGAATTTGAAAACCTGGTGGGACAAATGGTTTATGTGAGTGCTACCCCAGCTGACTATGAACTCGAGAAGAGCGAGGGAGTCATTGTGGAGCAACTGATCCGACCTACCGGGTTGCTTGACCCGATTATTGAGGTCCGGCCATCCCTGAACCAAATTGATGACCTGCTGAAGGAAATCCGCAGGAACATCAGTCATGATGAACGTGTACTGATTACCACCCTCACCAAACGTATGGCAGAAGAATTGGCCAATTATCTTCTGAGGCTTAACATCCGTTGCAGCTACATTCATTCTGACGTGGATACCATTGAAAGAATTGAAATCATGGAAGGATTAAGGGAAGGCAAGTTTGATGTACTGGTTGGGGTGAATTTATTGAGGGAAGGCTTGGATTTACCCGAGGTTTCACTGGTTGCCATCCTGGATGCCGACAAGGAAGGATTCCTTCGTTCTGAGCGCTCATTGACTCAGACAGCGGGGAGGGCAGCCCGTCATCTGAATGGCAGGGTGATCATGTACGCGGGAACGGTAACTGAATCAATGCAAAAAACCATTGATGAAACCAACCGCAGGCGCGAAATACAGTTGGCCTACAACGAGGCAAACAACATCACCCCACAACAGATCGTCAAGGCGGCGTCCAACATCCTGAATGACATCCGCAAAAAGTCCGGTGAAAAGCAGGTCTATGTTGAGCCAGCAAAAGTGGATATTGCAGCTGACCCGGTGGTAAAATACATGAGCACTGAAGCACTCACTAAAGCAATGGAAAATGTAAAGAAATCAATGGAAAAAGCTGCCTCAGAACTTAATTTCATAGAAGCTGCAAGATACAGGGATGAAATGCTTGCCTACAAGGAGATTCTTAATAAAAAAAAATAAAATAATCTCTATGCGCAATATAATCAGGTTCTTAAATGGTTTCTTTTCAACCCGGTTGCTGATTCAATTATCATCTCAGAAAGTACTCTTGCCTTTTTATCATACTGTCAGCAATGAATGGCTTCCACATATTAGTAACCTTTATCCGGTTCGCAGTATTAAACTTTTTGAAGAGGATCTTGATTATCTGTGCAGTTTTTTCCGACCTGTTTCAATGAATGATTTGTTTGAGATGGTAAACAGCGGGAAAACCATTTCTAAACCGGTCATGCATCTTACATTTGATGATGGATTAAAGGAAATATATACCATTGTTGCTCCCTTACTGGAAAAGAAAGGAATACCTGCCACATTTTTCCTTAACACTGGATTTGTTAACAATCAGGCTCTTTTTTACAGATATAAGGTGGGTTTAATTATTGATGCATATAAAAAGAAAGGAGCATTTTCTGCCGAGATCTCCGGCATGTTGCACATTGAACATCCCAACGACAACAATATATGCAAGGCCATATATCGGTTGACCATGAATGATCTTTCAATAATTGATCAGATTGCAAAAACATTAGAAATTGACTTTCAAGAGTTTCTTGATAAAGAACAACCTTATCTGAATACCAGGCAGATTCTTGACCTGTTGAAGAAAGGTTATACTGTTGGCTCTCATTCAGTTGATCACCCTCTGTTTAAATCAATTAAGGCAGAAGATCAAAGGAACCAGATAACAGCAAGCTTTCAGTTTATAAAGGATAAATTCAACGTGCAGCATAACTATTTTTCTTTTCCCTTTTCTGATGAAGAAATCGGAAAGGATTTTTTTATTTGGTTGTTTGACAATCAGAATTGCAGGTTGTCATTTGGGATATCCGGCTTGAAAAGAGACTTTAGCAAATACCATTTGCATAGAATCCCGTTAGAAGGAACTTTGAGGCCGGCAAGGGATATTATTAAAGCGGAATATATCTACTATTTATTGAAGGCTCTTTTGAACAAAAATGACATCCAACGGACATGATTAAAAGCATTTATAAAAAATTGGCCTCCGAAAAGAAAAGAAATAATGCCAGACGTTTCATTTGGAAGTTAGCATACCCTTTTTATTTGGGGAATACATATTATTGCAATTGCTGTGGGAAAAGTTTCAGAAAGTTTTACAGTAAAGGATTTGTCAAAAGGCTGAACGCTCAGTGTCCGTATTGTTGGTCGTTGGAACGTGTGAGGTTGTTGGATCTATATTTGACTCATGAGTTGAATATCTATAACAGCAGAAATATCAGTATACTTCACTTCGCACCGGAAGATGCTTTGTTCAAAAAACTTTCTGGATTGGATATTGAGTATGTTGATGCCGATATTAATCCTGCTAACGCACGACATATTGTTGATATTACCAATATTGGATATCAGGATGATTTCTTTGATGTCATCATCTGTTCTCATGTATTGGGGCATGTATTTGATGAATCCAGAGCTATCAAAGAACTGCACAGGGTTCTTAAAAAAGATGGAACCGCATTGATCATGACATTATTGAATCAGAATCAGGAAACTACTTATGAAAACCCTAATTATACATCCCCTGAAGACAGGCTGAAATATTATGGTGAACCTGATTTATGCAGAATTCACGGTGCTGATTTTCATGAACGATTGGCCCGGCACGGCTTTATTGTTGAACAAATCGACTATAGGAAGAAACTGCCTCAGGAAACCCTGGTCAGAAATTGCCTGGGAGACGGAGACAGGGAAATGATATTTAAATGCCGGAAACAGTGATTTTTTTGATCGGTTTGACCACACTGTATTTATATTAATGAATTCAATCACCTCAAAATTTGCTCATTATTAGTCATTGAAATAGCTTAAATAAGTTTTTTGATTAGGAATTATTTCGTTTATTTTGCGGAAAATCTATTTTATGGGTAAAGTATCAGATATTTCAAAAGGGACCTTTGTAAGATATAATGGTGAACTTTCTGTAGTTCTGGAGTATGAACACCGCACACCCGGTAACTTAAGGGCATTCTATCAGGTTAAGATGCGCAACCTGAAATCAGGCAGGCTGATTGAGCAGCGCTTCCGTCCTGACGATGAAATGGAAATCGTCAGGGTTCACTTTAAAGAACATCAGTTTCTCTATATAGATGGTGGCAATGTGGTTGTGATGGACAATGAGACTTATGATCAGATACATGTACCCAAGGAGACTATTGGTGATGGGATAAGCCTGCTGAAAGAAGGCACCAACATCAAGGTGTTTTTTGACGGAGAGGAGCCTGTTTTTGCAGAATTGCCGGTAAGTGTTGAAATGGAGGTTACCTATACCGAGCCGGGAATGAAAGGTGATACGGCTACCCGTACGCTAAAGGCTGCAACCATCGAAACCGGTGCTCAGGTTAAGGTGCCGCTCTTTATTAATATTGGCGATCGCATTAAAATTGATACCCGCACGGGTGACTATATTGAAAGGTGCAGATAAACTATAGCCAAAGGATATACCAAAGGCTTTTTTAAAAATCTCTGTTTTTATTGAGAATTAGAAATCCGGTCATGAAATTGACCGGATTTTCGTTTTTTGATAAAGCAGTAAATAACTTCTTCTTTACTGATCCTGACTTTCTTCCTTAAAGCTCTTGTCATACTGTGTCATTGCCTTTTCGCTCATTCCCATACTGCTGAAACCTCCGTCGTGGAACAGGTTCTGCATGGTAACCTTCCGCGTCAAATCGGAAAACAGCGTAATGCAATAATCGGCGCAATCCTCAGCCGAAGCATTACCCAGAGGCGACATCCTCTCGGTGAAATCAATCAGCGAATCAAATCCGAAAACGCCGCTACCGGCGGTGGTGAATGTGGGTGATTGTGAGATCGTATTGATTCGGATTCGTTTCTCGCGTCCGTATATGTAGCCGAAACTTCGGGCAATGGATTCAAGAAGGGCTTTGGCATCGGCCATATCATTGTATCCATACAATGTTCTCTGCGCTGCCACATAGGATAAGGCCACAATTGAACCCCAGTCGTTGATTGCATCGTTTTTGCGGCAGATTTGAATGACCTTGTGAAAAGAAAGAGCTGATACATCTAGCGTTTTCAAGTAGTAATCGTAATTGATGTTGTCGTATGGTATGCCCTTTCTTACATTGGGAGACATTCCGATGGAATGGAGCAGAAAATCAAACTTGCCACCAAAGAATTCCATTGATTTCTCTACCAGATTCTCCAGGTCTTCAGCACTGGTCGCATCAGCCGGAATTACAATGCTGTTGCATGCCTTTGCCAGTTCATCCACCTCTCCGAGCCTCATGGCAACAGGAGTATTGGTAAGAACTATTTGTGCCCCTTCCTCATGAGCCTTCTCAGCTACCTTCCAGGCTATTGACCGGTCGTTCAGCGCTCCGAAGATGATTCCTTTCTTTCCTTTCAGCAGATTAAATGCCATAAATTCCGTTTTTAAATAAACAGCAAAGATAATCCATGGTATTGAAATGAAAAATACAATCAGTTGCCCAGCAAAGCCCTTGCATTTTCAAGCGCAGCATGGGTGACCTCTTCGCCACTTAGCATTTTCGCTATTTCCAGGTGTCTTTCTTTGGGCGAAAGCAATTTTATACAGGTAACTGTGGTGTTGTTTTCTTCGGATTTATAAACCAGGAAGTGATTTTTACCCTTGCTGGCAACCTGAGGCAGATGGGTGATATTGATAATCTGCATCCGTTCAGCCATCCGGCTGATGATGTTGCCAACCCGTTCGGCAATTTCACCGGACACCCCGGTATCAATTTCGTCAAAAATTATGGTGGGCATACCTGAAGAGTCTGACATCAGCGATTTAATGCACAGCATGAGCCTGGATATTTCACCTCCTGAGGCCACGCGGGCAATATCCTGGAGGTTCGTGTTCCTGTTGGCCGAAAAAAGGAATTGAATCTTATCGGAGCCAAAAAGGTTGAATTCATCTGCCTTCTCAAGCTGTATAGTGAAACCTGCGTTGGGAATGCCAACCTCACGCAGGAGATCAGTAATTTTGTCTTCAAATGGTTTCAGTGCTTTTTGTCGTTGCGCATGGAGGTTGTCGGACAGCCCGGCCAATGCGGCCTCTGCATTTTTCAGCTTTTTTTCCACTTCACCCAGGTTGAAATCATAAGAGTTGATTTCATCCACTTTGGTTTCTAAATGATCACGCAATGCAATCAGTTCTGAAAGAGATGATACCCGGTGCTTTTTTTCGAGAGTGTAAATCAGGTTGAGTCGCTCGTTTACCTGGTTCATCCTGTCGGGATCATGGGTAAGCTGATTGCTCAGCATTTCCGTTACACCGGCAACATCCTTGATTTCAATGTAAGCCGATTCAATTCTTGCAGCCAGGTTTTCCTTTTCACGCAGGTATTTCTGAATCCGGTTCAGGGCTGCAGAACATTCCTTTAATTGCTGAAGCACTGATTGTTCGTCTCCCTGGAGCAGGGCAGCTGCCGTTGACAGCCCTGTTTTGATCTCCTCGGCATGCACCAGTTCTTCGAGTTCTGATTCAAGATCTTCCTGTTCCCCTTCACGAAGCTGTGCATCCCGTAGCTGGTTGAACTGGAATTGCAGGTAATCCAATTCTGATTTGGCCTGTTCAGCCTCATCAGTCATTTGCCGGAATTGCTTGTGAAGGTTCCTGTATATGCCGTAATGCATCATATAGGAGTAGAGCAATTCCTGGTTTCTGGCATAGCTGTCGATAACCTTCATCTGAAATATGCTGTCGGACAGGTTCAGATTCTGATGTTGCGAATGGATATCTATCAATTTGTTGCCCAATTCAGTAAGAAGCTCAAGATTAACCGGAGTGTCATTGATAAAGGCACGTGATTTGCCTGTGGCTGCAATTTCACGCCGGATGATCGACTGGTTATCGTAATCAATACCCTTGTCGGCGAAAAAATCCTGCAGTCCGTAATGGGTGATGTCAAAAGTACCCTCAACCAGACATTTTCTTTCCTTGTTCAGCAGAACCGAAGTGTCTGCTCTTTTTCCCAGGATAAGGGAAAGAGCACCCAGCAATATGGATTTGCCGGCGCCAGTTTCACCGGTAATAATGGTCAGCCCTTTCTTAAATTCAATTTCAAGGTGACTGATGAGTGCGTAATTCTCAACAACTAAGTTGCAGAGCATATACCGAAATATTAATAATGCAAGATAGCAAACATTATTCTGAACCGGTCATGATTGTACGGTATTTATTCGCGTGGGTGGGATCTATCTGGTTCAGAACAGCAGTTACCCTTCTTTTTTCATCATCCATAGATTCCTTGAAAATATTGACAAATTCATCCGACTTGGCATCCAGAACCACCTGGAAAAAATGCATAAAGGGGTCGGGCCTGCTTTTATGCAAATCCTGCAGCAAAACAAAGCTTTCAGCAATGGCTATTCTTCCTTCAACAGGTTTATCGTACATCAGGTCGAGCCCAAGGCGATGATAATTGTAAATAAATTCCCTGACCGGAGAGTATTCTTCATCCAGGATGTTATGAACAAGCCAGTATCTGTTTCTGCGACTGGTGCTTTCACCTGCTCTCCAGCCTCTTTCTTTTGCATTTTGAGCGTTGTTTACAATTTTCTCAGCTTTCTGAAAAAACTCAGTACCTGTTTTTAGACCGAAGGAATCAAAATCGAGTCCCAGGATAATATAAGCGTAATATGCCAGCACGGAGGTAAGATTGGAAAGATGCGCAGTTTCACTGAATTCAAGAGGTTCAAACTCAACATAGGTGAAATCAATATCATTATCTATATAATTCAGTAAAACCGTATTGAATGAGGAATTGAAAACCGGCCGGCGCACCTGCAGCGTCAAGGTACCTTTGCACTGGTCTCCTGAATAGCTTTGAATGTTTAACATCATGCTACATTCGATTCTTTCATTGTTGGAAAATTTGTAATTCGACCAGGCACGTCCATTCATGAATTCATTGATTGAATTCTGAAGCGTTTGAAATATCTGTTTGTTTGATCCTGGCAGGTTTTGAGTAGTGATTTGTATATTGCACCTGAGTTCCTGGGCTTGCAGAGAGCATCCTGCAAAGAATACGAATGCCAGTAATAACAACCTTTTCATTAGCATATGATTTGGGTTAGATAATCAACTATGTCATGAGCCACATCTTGCTTTGATTTTAACTCAAAGCGGGTTGTTTTATTGTTTTTTCCCAGAATGGTTATCTTGTTCGTATCGCTGTTAAATCCGGAACCTTTGTCGTTCAGAGAATTAATAACGATGAAATCGAAATTCTTTTTCTTCAGCTTTTCCCGGGCATTGTTCAGTTCGTTGTCAGTTTCAAGTGCAAAACCGGCAAGAAATTGTTTCTTTTTTTTCAGTTTTCCCAACTCGCTGGCAATATCCGGATTGGGTTCCAGTTCCAGAACCAGGTTCATGGATTTACTTTTAATCTTATGTCCAACTGGCGATTTGGGGCGGTAATCAGCCACTGCGGCAGCTAAAATAGCTCCGTCTGTTTGACTGAAAAATGAAAGACAGGCTGAAAGCATCTCTTGCGCAGTGTTAACCCTGTGCAAACTGATGTTTTCATGAACCGGTTTCAGCGATACCGGGCCGCTGACAAGAATTACCCGGGCACCCGAGTTTGCCAACGATTCAGCAAGGGCAATACCCATTTTACCCGATGAGTAATTTCCAATAAATCGCACTGCATCAAATGGTTCGTAGGTAGGCCCCGAAGTAACCAGGATGGTTTTACCGGTTAGTTTTTTCCGGACTTTTTTTTTTCAGCAGCGATGAAATGCTTATGCAATGCCTGCAAAATCTGTTCCGGCTCTTCCATCCGGCCCTTGCCTGTAAGGCCACTGGCAAGTTCTCCACTGGCAGGTTCCAGGATAATTGTGCCAAAAGTCTTTAAAGTGGCTATGTTCTTTTTGGTAGCCGGATGATTCAGCATGTCCAGATCCATCGCAGGGGCGATAAAAACCGGACAGCGGGCTGAAAGATAGGTGGTAAGCAGCAAATTATCGGCGATTCCCGAAGCCATTTTGGCCATGGTATTCGCCGATGCAGGTGCAATGACAAAAGCGTCGGCCCATATTCCCAAATCAACATGACTATTCCAGCTACCGCTTGTGGGATCAAAGAAATCAACATAAACGGGATTCCTGGAAAGCGTGGCCAGGGTAAGCGGTGTAATAAATTCTTTGGCAAGTGGTGTCATCAATACCCTTACCTCTGCACCCTCCTTAACAAGCAATCTGATGATTGTAGCGGTTTTGAAAGCCGCAATACTGCCGGTAACACCGACTAATATTTTTTTTCCACTCAGCATTCCAGGTAAACCTGATTACTCAGCTTTACGAATGTAAATCTGATCGTTTTCAAATTCCTCCATGGCAATAAGGGTATGCTTGGGAAGCCTTTCGAAGAATTTGGATATTTCAATCTGCTCGCGGTTTTCGAAGACCTCTTCAAGATTGTCAGTGTAGTTGGCAAATTCTTCAAGCTTGCGGTTCAACTCTTCCTTAATCTCAATTGCGATTTGGTTTGACCTTTTTGAGCAAATTACAACTGCTTCATAAATATTACCTGTTTTGGCCTCCAACTTGTTCAGGTCGCGCGTTATTGTGCTGGCCGGAGCCTTTGATCTTTTAAAATCTGTGTTTTGTTCCATTAATTATCTGTTAGTTCCTTACTTGGTTCTTTTGTAAATTTCGAAGCTTCCTTATACATGTCATCAGCTTCTTTCCGGTTTTTGCTTTCCGGGAATTCAGTGATAAATGAATAGTATTCATCAATGGTATCCTGGTATCGTTCGACCTGTTTGGAATGAATGCTGTTGATTGCAAGCATGTGTTTGGTTTTCAGTAATTTGAACATGATTTCTTCCCTGTATTTTGAATCCGGAAAGTCAATCAGACAATTGCTCAGAGCCACTATGGCCGCTTTGTAATTGTCAAGGTTGTAATATAACTGAGCAGAAATGTAATCCTTCTCCATCAGCTTTTCATTCAACTCTTCGATTATGCGCTTGCAGTCAGTTACCCTGCTGCTTTTCGGGTACCGTATCATGTACAGCTTAAAGGCATCCAGGGCACTGAGCGTACTGGACTGATCCAGCTCAGGACGGGGAGATTGCATATAATAACAGTAAGCCTCCATGTATGCGGCCTCTTCAATAAACTTGCTGTTACCATACATCTTTACAAAATTGTTGAAATAATGCCCTGCAATGATAAAGTCGTTCAGCTTATACTGTGTCATTGCCTGAAAATAGTAAACCGAGTCTGCCCTTCTGGTTCCACGTGTTAACGGAGCTAACTGATCAAATAGCGTTCCGGCTCTAACATAATCACCCCTGTCAAAATAATAGAATGCTTTAGTGAACTTCAGATTAACATCTTCACTTTTGAGGATTTTTTCATATTGTGAGCATGAAATTACGGTTACCACTGCGCACAAAACCATGAAAGCAATATATATACGTTTCCCAAACATCGCGCAAAGTTACAATTTTTTAATTGAATACAATTTTTTCGGTTTCTTTTTATGGATTATTTGGCCGGCATTAAGAATTTTTAACGCTTGCAGGTTGTTGATTGTGTCACCCTGTTGAAATGATGTGTTTGTCTGCATGTGAAGCCTGTTGCTAAAGGATCTGCAGGAATTCTTAGGGTCAACACTTGAATGTTATCCAAAAAAAATTACTTTTGCTGAGCATTTTTATTAACTAAATTTCTTTTTATCGTGGATATATTTGACAAGATTAAAAAGAGCAGAGGTCCCCTGGGTCAGTACCAGCAGATAGCTCATGGATATTTCATGTTTCCCAAACTCGAAGGTGAAATAGGGCCCCGCATGAAGTTCAGAGGCAAAGAAGTGTTGAACTGGAGCCTTAACAATTACCTCGGGCTTGCCAATCTTCCTGAGGTTCGTCAGGCTGACGCCGAAGGTGCTAAGGAATACGGTATGGCTTATCCTATGGGTGCCCGCATGATGTCGGGTCAGACCAGCAAACACGAGGAACTGGAAAACCAGCTTGCCGAATTTGTTGGAAAAGAAGATGCTTTCCTTCTGAATTACGGCTACCAGGGCATGATTTCCATTATCGATTCGGTACTCGGAAGAAATGATGTGGTTGTTTATGATTCGGAATCACATGCCTGCATAGTTGACGGATTGAGATTACACATGGGAAAACGTTTCGTATTCCCGCATAACAATATGGAAAAGCTTGAAAAAGAGCTTGAAAGAGCAACCAACCTGGCTAATGAAACCGGTGGTGGTATCCTGGTTGTTACCGAAGGCGTTTTTGGTATGGCAGGTGACCTGGGTAATCTGAAAGCCATTGTTGAGCTCAAGAAAAAATTCAGTTTCAGGTTGTTGGTTGATGATGCACACGGTTTTGGAACCATGGGTAAAACCGGTGCCGGAACTGGCGAACACTTTGGCGTTCAGGATGAGATTGACCTGTATTTCAGTACATTTGCCAAGTCGATGGCCGGAATTGGTGCTTTTATTGCTGCCAATGAGGATGTGGTGAATTTCCTGCGCTACAACATGCGCTCGCAAACTTTTGCCAAATCACTCCCCATGCCTATGGTTATTGGTGCATTGAAAAGAATGGAATTGATAAAAACCAGGCCTGAGATTCGTGAAAAACTATGGACCATTGTTAAGGCACTGCAAGCAGGTTTCCGGGCTAAGGGTCTGAACCTGGGCAATACGGAATCTCCGGTAACACCGGTATTCCTTTCAGGTTCAATAGCTGAAGCCACCAATATAGTTATCGACCTGCGCGAGAATTACAAAATCTTCTGTTCCATGGTAGTTTACCCGGTAGTTCCCAAAGACGTGGTCATGCTCAGAATCATCCCGACCTCTGCACATACTTTGGAAGATGTGGAATACACAGTAAATAGTTTTGCTGAAGTTCAGGAAAACCTGAAGGCTGGTAAATACAAATCCGACAGAATAGCATCCCTGTTGGGATAATACAGCAATAAGCCGGGATAATCCTGGTTATGCAACAGTACTGAGTCCCGCCACTGGCGGGACTTTTTTTTTGGTAAGCTATATTTTATTTCCCATTCAGGGCAGCATGCCTCGATTTGATTCCCAGGTACCCGCCGTGATGTCGTTTGGCATAATCCGCTGCTGTATAACCTATTCTCTTCATCATCAGTACAACCAGAGCATCTCCTATTGTTGTCATAACCGTTGTTGATGTTGTGGGAGTGAGCCCGAGCGGACATACTTCCTGAGGATGGCCGGTGGAAATGGTCACCTCGGCACGATGTCCCAATTCACTATCGGTGTTGCCCGTAATTACAATGATCCGGGTATTATATCCCAGGTTTTTTACCAAGTCGCAAAGCTCAATGATCTCCAACGTTTTTCCTGAATTGGAAATGAGCAACAGGATGTCTTTCTTCTGAATCACACCCAGGTCTCCGTGCTGCGCATCCGAAGGGTGAAGAAAGACCGCCGGAGTGCCGGTGGCAGAAAACGTAGTGGCAATATTCAGGGCAATCTGTCCGGCTTTGCCCATACCACTGGCTACCACTTTTCCCCCGTTTACATGAACAGCTTCGTGGATCAGATCACAGGCAGCCTGATAATTATCGGTTACAGGAATATTGAGCACAGCTTTGGCTTCATCCTCAAAGATCTTTCGTACCTCTTCAGTCATTATGAATGGATAAAAGTAAGGTGCAAATATAGCAATAAACTTACTCAGGTGTCACCTGTCGGTCTGTGCTACAAAAAACGTATAAAAATTCGATGCCAATGCAAAAATTTTTACATTTGTTCCATTCTTAACCATTACTCATCAATCCGAAATGAAAAAACCGAGAGTATATCTGGCAATAATGATAATCTTGCTGAGTCATGCAGCAATCAGCATTCAGGCCCAGGAAGAAGAAAAGACTTCGAATTTCGAAACAGGTGCCGATATTTATTCAAGCTACGTGTGGCGTGGCAGCAAATTGGCTGGTCCTTCCTTCCAGCCTGCGGTGAGCTTTTCAACCGGCGGACTTACCCTGGGCGTCTGGGGGTCTTTCGATTCACAGGGCTATGCTGAGGCCGATCCCTATATTTCCTGGTCATTCCCGTTTGGTTTGAGCCTGGGTGTTACCGATTATTATTTTTGTGATCAGAAACTCTTTGAAACATCGGACACTGCTGGCAGTCATGCCCTGGATCTGAACCTTGGCTTTGAGACAGGGGGGCTCTCACTGAGCGCCAATTATATTGTCAATGAAGCCGGCGGTGCCGGATCTGCAGGTGGAGATATGTACTTCGAAGCGGGTTATGATTTTGGCCCTTTCAACATTTTCCTGGGAGCCGGTGACGGCTGGCATACTGAGGAAGGTGACTTTCAAATCTGCAATATCGGCATCGGCACAGCCAAAGAAATAAAAATAACCGATACCTTCAGCCTGCCGGTAAGCGGGCAGGTTGTGGTGAATCCCGACACGGAACAGCTTTTTGTGGTGGTCGGGTTTTCCTTCTGATCTTCATACGATTCCAGAATACTTTCTGTAGCAACTTTTCAAATTTGATTCGCTGAGTTGCGTTCCTTAATTTTCTTCCAGTTGTCTGTTATAACAAAGCTTTGATCAATTTCACAATACAGTTCGCTTACCAGTTCGAAGGGCATGGTAAGTGTGAGGATATCTTTGGGTAGTTTTGATCTTGCAGAAATATCGTGCATTCCCATAACCGCTTTCATTTTACCGGCAGATTTATATTTCATGGGTAAAGTTACTATGGAACCGCAGCCCGAATGAAATGCCGTGACCACTAAATCATCTTTATCCGGTGCATTGAAATGCAGCAGATACACCAGTCCGCTTAATTCATCGGGATTCACAAAAAACAGAATCAATTCTGGATTTTCATGCTCCGATAATTGATGCAAAGGCTTAAACACAGTTACCTTTCTGTTGATTTCTTCCGGAACATAGGTCCTGACAAAAGACTTAGCCTGTTTTGCGGCCTTTACAAACCGTTCGCCCCCTCTGCCAAAAACGATACCGTCTGACAAGAAACATTCAATACCCGGAAAAATCCAGTCCTTATACCCCAGATAAAAAGTAGAACAATCCATGCCTGCATTATTTCTGTTAAATGCAACGGTTTTTCCTTTGGCACATGAAAAGATCAGCGGGATAATGCAACTGTTGAACGGCTTGTCGGAATTGATGGCATCTTTAGGATACTCATCGGAAAAAACCAGGGCAATTGGGAAGTAATGAAGACCCAGGGAGGCTTTCAGTTTCTCGCTGATTGCTTTAAAATCTGGCATGGATTAATCTGTATGGTTAGCATAAAACACCACTAAGTTATGTGATTTGCGGAAATTCTGGGGCTGCCGGAAGTACAAAAGTGTGCTCTTCCGGTAGATGATCCGGTATGTTTGAAAAAGGCGAATCATATCTTAAAAAAAACAAAATAGGGGGGTGGGATATATAAATATATATAAAAACAATATTTAAACATATAAAAAATAGGGTATAGAATATAAAATAAATAAAAAAAGTAAAATATACCCCTAAAAAAATAGGGTAAGAAAAAAAATAATATATATTTGTCCCGGAAAAAACAATTATTCACTTAAAACTTTTGGTCATGAAAAAGCTATGGTTACTTTTTACAGCAGTGTTTGTTTTGCTGACTCTTTCGGCAACTCAGCTGCGGGCACAGGACGAGGAAAAAGAGTCGAATTTCAGCGCTGGTGCCGATGTTTATAGCAATTATGTTTGGAGAGGCAGCAAGCTGGGAACGGGACCTTCTTTTCAGCCCAGTGTAAAATTTGTAACCGGAGGCTTGACTTTGGGTGTGTGGGGTGCTTTTGACGCTGCCGGGTATACCGAAGCAGATCCGTACATCTCCTATTCATTTCCCTTTGGGTTGAGTCTGGGATTGACCGATTATTACCTGCCTGGTTTGGAAGCCTTTGATTTTTCTGACTCCACAGGAAGTCATGCCTTGGAGCTCAATGCCGGTTTTGCAGTCGGAGGGTTAAGCCTGAGTGCAAACTACATTGTTAACGAGGCTGGCGGAGTGGCGTCTACCGGGGGCGATATGTACTTCCAGGCAGGTTATTCTTTCAAATACTTCAACCTGTTCTTAGGTGCCGGTGACGGGTGGTATACCTCCGACGGTGATTTCAACATCTGTAATCTGGGATTGGGTACCAGCAAGGAAATCAGGATCACCGATACCTTCAGTGTTCCGGTTACCGGACAGGTCATTTTGAATCCGGAAAAGGAACAGTTTTATCTGGTTGTGGGATTTTCACTCTGACAGGTTGATTGAATACATAAAATTTAAAACCTATTGATATGAGCATGAAGAAAATTGAAGTCGTAATTCGGAAAACGAAATTCGATGAAGTAAAAGAAGCCCTGAGTAAGGCCGATATAGAATGGTTCACATTCTGGGAAGTACGGGGTATCGGAAAAGCTCACGAATCGCGTGTATACCGCGGCGTTGCCTATGATACCAGTACCATTGAAAGAATTCTCATTACGTTTTACTGTCGTGAAAAATTTGTAGATGGAGCCATCAAAGCCATTTTGAGTTCCGCAAGAACCGGTGAGATTGGTGACGGTAAAATTTTCATTTCTGACATTGTTGATGCCTACCGGATCAGAACCGGAGAGCAGGGTGATAGGGCCATGTATCTGGAGGGCGGAGAGTAATAACTAAAAAATCACAAAATCATGACAGAATCATTACTTATAGCTGACAAAGTCGGCTCACTGGAAACAGCATTAACAGAGTATGCCTTTTCCTTAAACACTGTATGGGTTCTAATTGCTGCTGCGCTGGTGTTTTTCATGCAGGCCGGATTTGCCCTGGTTGAAGCCGGTTTCACCCGATCAAAAAATACAACGAATATTCTCTTTAAAAACCTGATGGATTTTGTTTTTGGAACCATTGGTTTCTGGTTAATCGGTTTTGGGATCATGTTCGGCAGCAGGAACGGTTTCTGGGGAGGCATCGATCTTTTCTCTCAAAATACATACCGTACTGATATGCCGGATCTGGCTTTTCTGATCTTCCAGACTGTTTTTGCAGCTACAGCTGCCACCATTGTTTCGGGTGCCATGGCTGAAAGAACCAAATTCAACGCTTATCTGATGTACAGTGCTGCAATATCAATACTTGTTTACCCAATTTCAGGTCACTGGGCATGGGGAGGTGGTTGGTTGAGCCAGATGGGCATCGCATTTCATGACTTTGCCGGATCATCCGTAGTGCACATGGTAGGTGGAATGGCAGCCATGATTGGAGCACTTGTTTTGGGTCCCAGAATCGGAAAATACGATAAAGAAGGGAATGCCAAAGCTATTCCGGGTCACAGTATTACACTTGCTACCTTGGGTGTATTTATTCTCTGGATTGGCTGGTTTGGGTTTAACCCGGGAAGTCAGCTGGCAGCGGCCGGCACATCTAACGCAAAGGCTATTGCCCTGATTTTCGTTACTACCAATATAGCAGCAGCAGGCGGGGCTTTATCCACCATGATATTTGTGTGGATGAAGTATAAAAAGCCCACACTCAGCATGACACTGAACGGTGCCTTGGCAGGTTTGGTTGCTATCACTGCAGGATGCGATGCAGTATCTCCCGGAGGAGCACTGATCATCGGATTGCTGGCAGGTATATTGGTGGTTATATCCGTTGAGTTCTTTGATAAGGTGGCCAAAATTGACGATCCCGTGGGTGCCATTTCGGTTCACGGTATATGTGGCGCCTTTGGAACGCTGATGGTAGGCTTTTTCTCTACCAGTCAGGGTATCTTTTATGGTTTTGGAGCAGGTTTGCTGAAAAGTCAGGCAATTGGTGTGTTGTCCATCGCATTGTGGGCATTGGCAGCCTCAACTGTGTTGTTCCTTGCCCTGAAGTACCTGAACGGTCTTCGTGTTGAAAAACGGATTGAAGAAGAAGGACTGGATGTATATGAGCACGGAGAATCTGCTTACAATATGTAGGAGGGTTGTTTTATTTATAGTAAACCTAAAGTTAGGCTATTCAAAAAAAATCCCCGGTTTTGCCGGGGATTTTGTTATTACTGGGGTTTCGGATAATCCTCAAGTTCTTTCAGGTATTTGAAGAGCTCTTCATCATTCATCTCATGCTTAACCAGCTTGCCGGTAAGGTACTTGTCATAACCCACCATATCCATCAATCCGTGTCCGCTGAAATTGAACAGGATCACCTTTTCCTTGCCTTCCTCCTTGGCTTTGTTTGCTTCCCGAATTGCTCCTGCTATGGCGTGTGTGGTTTCCGGTGCGGGAACAATGCCTTCGGTGCGTGCAAACAGAATACCGGCTTCATAACATTCCATCTGGTCAATGGCCATCGGGTTGATCAGTTTATCCCTGAGGGCGGCCGAAACCAGCGGGCTCATGCCATGATAACGCAATCCGCCTGCATGTATGGGCTCCGGTATAAAACTATGACCAAGCGTATACATGGGCAGCAAGGGAGTCATCTTGGCCGTGTCACCATGATCATACAGGAAGGGCCCGCGTGTTAGTGTGGGGCATGATGTGGGCTCTACAGGAATGATGTCGATGTTGGCGCCATGCAGCTTTTCATAAATGAAGGGGAACGAAATTCCTGCAAAATTGCTGCCACCACCAACGCAGGCGATAACGGCATCAGGATTCTTTTCGCCGAATTTAGCCAGCTGTTTCTTTACTTCAAGCCCGATGATGGTTTGGTGCAACATCACATGGTTGAGTACGCTTCCCAAACTGTACCGCGTTTTGCCTTCGGGATCGGTAACTGCAGCTTCCACTGCTTCGCTGATGGCAATACCCAGGCTACCCGGAGTATCCGGCATTTTGGCAAGGATTTCCCGGCCGATGTTGGTTTCGTTACTCGGACTGGCGATGCAGGTGGCTCCGTACGTATTCATCAGCAACTTGCGGAAGGGTTTCTGGTCGAAACTGATGCGAACCATGAAAACCTTACATTCCAGACCAATCAATGCACAGGCCTGTGAAAGGGCGCTGCCCCACTGACCGGCACCTGTTTCGGTTGTGAGCTTGGTAATTCCAAATTGCTTGTTATACCAGGCTTGTGCAATGGCAGTATTCAATTTGTGACTGCCTGCGGGAGAAACACTTTCGTTTTTGTAATAAATCCTGGCTGGTGTTTTTAGGGCTGCTTCAAGTTCATAAGCCCTTACCAACGGCGTTGCACGGTATAACGACAGCATTTCAAGTATCTCTTCAGGAATGTCAATCCATCGCTCGGTGCTGACTTCCTGCTCAATCAGGTTCATGGGAAATACCGGGGCCAGCATTTCGGGTGAAATGGGTTTGCCGTCGGGTCCCAGTGGCGGCTGCATGGGCGTGGGAAGATCGGGTGCCAGGTTGTACCATTGCCTGGGCATTTCATTTGCCTCAAGATATACTTTCTTAATTCGTGTCATAGAATATCAGTTTGAAATTAATTACAGGTTCATTTAAAAATGATAGCCCCGAAATTAACTTTTTAAATTAAAAATTCATAAAATTACAGTGAAAGTTTATATAATTTCAGAAAAGGACAGAAAAAAGCGTAGTCAGGAGACTACGCTCATCGAGGGGGTGAACTTACCGCTGCGCCAGGTAACGTTCGGCTTCAATGGCTGCTGAACAACCCGAACCGGCAGCTGTCACCGCCTGACGGTATGTTTTATCCTGCACATCACCGCAGGCAAAAACACCGGGTACATTGGTGCGCGGCGTTCCGGGAACCGTTTTGATATACCCGGTTTCATCTGTGTCTATAAATGGTTTAAAAACGTCGGAGTTGGGGGTATGACCTATGGCCAGGAAAAAGCCGTCAATTTTAATTATTTCTTCCTGTTCGTCCGGTTCTCCCATTCGTTTAATCAGCACTGCCTCTTCCACTACCTGTTCACCACGCAATTCTTTAGTGTTTCTTTCAAATAGGACCTCAATATTGGGTGCATTCATCACCCGCTGCTGCATGATCTTTGACGCTCTGAGGAAGGGTTTCCTGACAATGAGATACACCTTACGGCACATACCGGCCAGGTATAATGCCTCTTCACAGGCAGTATCTCCGCCTCCGACAACCGCCACATCTTTCCCCCTGTAAAAGAATCCATCGCAGGTGGCACATGCGGAAACTCCCGAACCCTTATATTTTTCTTCCGATTCCAGTCCCAAATACCTCGCAGTGGCCCCGGTGGCAATAATCACCGTATCCGCTTCAAATGTGGTTTTTTCATCAATGACCACCTTGTGCGGATTACCTGAAAAATCAACAGACGTAGCTATCCCCCAGCGAATATCCGTTCCGAAACGCGCAGCCTGCTGCTCCAGGTCTTCCATCAGCTTCGAACCTGTAACCCCTTCGGGATATCCCGGGAAATTTTCCACTTCTGTTGTGGTGGTCAACTGTCCTCCAGGTTGAATACCTTTAAATAACAAGGGCTTGAGGTTGGCCCGGGCAGCATAAATGGCTGCCGTATATCCAGCCGGGCCCGATCCGATGATCAGGCATTTCACATGCTCCGCAGAATTTGACGGATTGGTCATATTTTTTTTATCAGAACTGGTTTCCAAAGGTTTAAATAAGCTCATATACAATTGTTTTAATTATTCCAGGCTTCATTCAGTCAATAAATATACCATTTTTTTTACGGCAATTTTTCATGACAAAATTACCTGATGGAAATAATGAATATTGTCTTAACTTCGTGAGGCGCATCGAAAATTTGAGTGTCAATTGATTATGAGGAAGATATATACGATTGGTGAGACGGTTTTGGATATCCTGTTTAAGGATAAAGTTCCTGTTACTGCAAAAGCGGGCGGCGCCAGTTTAAACAGTGCGGTTACCCTGGGTCGCCTGAATTTACCGGTACATTTCATCGGTGAATTCGGCATGGATGAAGTGGGCAATTTTATTGATCAGTTTTTGAAGGAGAATCATGTTTCAACACAATACGTTTACCGGTATTACGACGGGAAATCATCGCTGGCCCTGGCCTTTCTGAATGAAAACAAAGATGCCAGCTATGACTTCTACAAGATATATCCCGAAAAGCGCCTTGCACTGAGCTTTCCCTATATTCATCAGGATGACATTGTGTTGTTCGGATCCATCTATGCAGTTACCATTGAGATCCGCAGGAAACTGCTTGAATTCATTCAGGAGGCCAATAAGAAAAAAGCCATTGTCATTTATGATCCGAATTTCAGAAAGCAGCACCTGCACGAGCTGGCAAAACTGAAACCGCTGATATTTGAGAACCTGTCGCTGGCCAATATCATCCGGGGGAGCAATGAGGATTTTTCCTTTATTTTCGGTGCAAACGACGTCGAAGAGACTTATGCCGAAACAAGCCGGCATTGCAGAAATCTGCTTTATACAACCAATAGGAAAGGAGTATTTGTCAGGACGCCTTCTGTAAATCTGACATGCCCTGTCAAAACAATTGACCCGGTCAGCACCATTGGAGCGGGCGATAACTTCAATGCAGGCATCGTTTATTCACTCTACAAATACAATATCGGTTTTAAGGAACTGGAGACCCTGGATGAAAAGACATGGGAAAAGCTTGTGTCTACGGCAATTGAATTTGCCACCCACGTGTGCCTGAGTTATGACAATTACATTTCAAAGGAATTCGCTGAAGCTTACAAATTATAAGCTTAACAAACGGCAGCAATTATTTGCTATGCATGTGTTCTTCCAGCAACTTTTTAATCCGGTCGGGAACAGGCACTGATTTCTGATTGTTGAAATCGTAATGTACAAGGACTGCGGTTCCTTTTGCCCCGAGCTTGTTTTCCTGCCAGGCTTCCTGGTAAATTTCAAAGGATGATCTGCCGATCCGCGATATGGAACTTCGGATCTCCACATCCTTTCCATAATAAAGCTGATTCAGAAAGTCTACTTCGAAACGGGCCAGAATCAAATCCCATTTTTTCAGGTCGAGATCGGGATTGAAATACCTGAAAAACGGGTTGCGCGCGGTTTCAAACCACATAGGAACAATATTATTGTTGACATGGCCCAGACCGTCAATATCTCCAAAACGCGGCGTAATTGTTGTTGAAAGCATTGAATTATTAAACTGAAGTGAATGTATGTTTTTAAAAGCCCATGAGTCGGTCAATCTGGTTCAGCTGTTCGCTGTTCAGGGATGATTCATTGCCCATAAGGCATGTAATTATTGTCATTTTCGCGGCAGCTTCGAGCACTTCCATCCGGTCGAATGCCATGAGCAGATTTTTTCCCAGGCATACAATGCCGTGGTTTTCCAATAAAATTACGTTGGGAAATATGGGTGATTTTTCGCGATCACTGCTTTTGCCTGCGTTTTGGTTGATGGCAGCGGCATCCGCTACTGCTACAGCCAGCTCCTTCGTACCCATCAGTGCATATGGCACAGTTACCGGCGTTCCGAGTATGGCTCTGGCTTCTGCAGTCAGCGTACCATTGATTTCCTTCTTCATGGCAGTGAAACTACTGGCAACCGGAGGGTGGGCATGCACAATGGCATGCACGTCAGGTCTATTCTGGTAAATGGCCTGGTGCATCTCACTTTCCATGCTGGGCTTCAGATCGGGAGTCAGATTTTTACCTTTGAAGGTGATCATCCCGATTTGTTTTGACTTAATCAACCCTTTGTCCAATGCCGCAGGCGTGATGAAGAAACCTTGTTCAACCCGGTAGCTGATGTTGCCTCCTGATGCGGTTGTAAGTCCCCTGTCATATAATCTTCGCATGAAACCGGCAACATCTTTGCGAATTTGCCGGATTTCTTTTTCAGACATGCCCTTTGTTTTCATTTTTTTTGTAACCGTTTTTTCGGAAATTTGTTATGTTCTAAAAATGACCGGAAGATGAAATGTGCGTAAAAGTAAATAAAATTCCGGTTGGGAAGCAATGAAGGAAGCCAGCTACTATGAACAGGACGGAAACGGTTTGAGATGCAGGCTTTGTCCACATGAATGCCTCATTTCAAACGGAAAAACCGGCATTTGCAACGTACGTCGTAATGTTAGCGGTGTGCTCATGGCAGAAACCTGGAGCAGGCTTTCTGCTGTGAATATCGACCCGATTGAGAAAAAACCCCTGTATCATTTTCATCCGGGGAAAAACATCCTGTCAGTCGGGAGTGTGGGTTGCAATATGAAATGCCGGTGCTGCCAGAACTGGCATATCTCCCAGGCGTCGGTTTCCGGGTATTCCTTTGACAGGAAGGTGGAACCGGATGAATTGGTCAGCATGGCCCTGACCTATAAGGACAATATGGGCATTGCCTATACATACAATGAGCCCACTGTATGGTACGAGTACATGCTGGCTGTGGCCAGAATGGCTGCATCGTGCAGGCTTAAGAACGTGATGGTGTCAAACGGATATATCCGGCAGAAGCCGCTCGAAGAATTGCTGGAATACATGGATGCCTTTAATATTGACTTGAAAGGTTTTAGCGAGGAATTCTACCGGAAGTTTGCCGGGGCAAAGATGGAACCTGTTTTGAGCACGCTGAAGCTGATCAGGAAGTCGGGCAGACATCTGGAGATCACCAACCTGGTCATACCCTCCCTGAACGACAGGGCTGATTTGTTTTCGGATATGATCAGCTGGATCGCGGGCGAACTGGGAACCGATACCGTCCTGCATTTGTCGCGTTACCATCCGGATTATAAGTTGTATAATGAACCAACCCCGCCCGTGAAACTTGAAGAATTCTATGAAATAGCTCATAAAAAGCTGGCCTTTGTATATGTCGGCAATATCAGTATGGGCCATATGCAGGATACAATCTGCAGCAAATGCGGTGAATTACTGGTGACCAGGCAGGGTTTCCGGGTAGCTGTGGCCGGACTAACCACAACCGGAGCCTGCACCAAATGCGGAAACCAGGTAATGATTACATAGAAAGCAGCATAATTATGTAACAAATAGGTATGTTGTTCGTCACATATAGTAAACCCATCTGAAATGTTTACCAATTATATAAAAACCGCACTGCGAAATATCTTTCGCCATAAGACCTATGTAATCATCAATATTTTGGGACTTGCTGTGGGCTTTGCCTGCAGTTTGCTGATATTCTTGTTTGTGATTCATGAACTGAGCTTTGATAAGTTCAACGATAAGTACGACCGGATATACCGGTTGTATTTGGTTGGTAAGTTTGGTGAGTCGGAATTTAAAGGTGCATGGACGGCTGCACCAACGGCAAAAGCCTTTGTTGATGAGTTCCCGGAGGTGGAAACCGCTGTTCGCATGCAACGATGGGATGAATCACTGATCCGGATCGAAGACCGGAAATTCACGGAATCCAAAATTGCTTTAGCCGATTCTGGATTTTTTAATGTATTCAGTCTGAAACTTCTCGAGGGCGACCCGGCAAAGGCATTATCGCAGCCCAATGCTGTAGTGCTTACCAAAAGCCAGACCAGAAAATATTTTGGTGATGAAGATGCCATGGGCCAACACTTAAGGATCGGGAATGACACCAACCTTTACACCATTACCGGAATTATGGAGGATGTACCTGAAAACAGCCATCTTGAATTCAATATCCTGATCTCATTTCTGACACATCCACGTGCACACGACGATTTCTGGCTTTCAAACAGTTTTGCTACCTATGTATTATTGCGCGAAAATACTTCTCTTGAATCGGTTGAGAGCAAGATCCCTCATATCATTGAAAAGTATGTTGGTCCGCAGGTTCAGAAAGTGCTGGGAATGGACCTGCAGGCCTTTGCTGATGGAGGCAATGAATATGGCATATTTATGCAATCCCTGTCGGATATCCATCTGAATCCTTCTATTGATGCTGATGCCAAGCGACCAAGCGACCGAAAGTACATTTATGTTTTTTCGGCCATTGCATTTTTGATCCTCATTATTGCCGCCATCAATTATATGAATCTTTCCACAGCCCGGTCCGCCAGAAGATCCAGGGAAGTCGGACTCCGCAAGGTAGTAGGTTCCTCAAAAGGCATGCTTGTACGCCAGTTTATACTGGAATCGGTGCTGTTGACGCTCATTTCCACCGGAATAGCCATAGTGCTGGTGGAGCTTTTGCTGCCCGTATTCAATAACATGCTGCAAACCAACCTGAAGATCGGTTACTTTTCACGCTGGTATGTGATACCCGGACTGCTGCTGTTGACGCTGCTGGTCGGTTTCCTGTCAGGAAGTTATCCCGCCTGGTTCCTGGCGTCCTTTGCTCCGGTTAAAGTGCTCTATGGCAAACTCAAAGTAGGACTTTCCAATACGGTTGTTCGAAGCACACTTGTTGTCTTCCAGTTTCTTTTTTCCATTGCGTTGATCCTGAGTTCTCTGGTTATTTATAAACAAATCCGGTTCATGCTTGATAAGGATATGGGATTCGACAAGGAACAACTCATGGTGATCAGAAGGGCAGATGCACTCACCAAAAAAATACAACCGTTTAAAGATGAACTGAAGAAATTACCGGATGTGATCAACGTGGCCAATTCCACTGCCGTTCCGGGTTATCCGAACAACAACAACGGTTTTCAAATCGAAGGAAGATCTGCGGAACAGACCTATCTGTTGAATGTTAACTGGATCGACTACGATTATCTGAGCACCTATAAAATAAAACTGCTTGAAGGCAGGGAATTCAAACGAGATTTTTCGTCTGATTCCGTGGGTATGATCATCAATGAAGAGGCTGTGCGCAGGTTCGGACTCAAGGATCCGTTCAATACACGATTTATTCAACCGGGAGAGACAGTCGAGCAACGGGTTTATATGAACGTACTGGGAATTGTCAAGGATTTCCATTTCCAATCGCTCCAGAACGAAATCCTGCCCCATGTGTTTATCCTCAAACCCGAAAAATGGAATTGGGCAGGTTATCTGACCATCAGGGTAGGGAAGGATAACATGTCGAAAACCATCTCGCAAATCGAAAAGATATGGAATGAGTTCACCGGTGACGAACCATTTCAGTATTATTTTATCGACCAGGAATTTGAGAAATTCTATAAGGAAGAAAAACGAACTGCGAAAATCGCACTGGCCTTTTCAGTCCTCTCCATTTTCATTGCCTGCCTGGGTTTATTTGGACTCACTTCTTTTGCCACCGAACAGCGGGCAAGGGAAATCAGCCTGCGAAAGGTGATGGGCTCATCTGAAGGCGGAATAATCCTGTTATTCACCCGGGAGGTATCGCTGCTGATTGCCATATCCACCCTGCCGGCCTGGTTCCTTTCCTATTTCTTCCTGAAGAAATGGCTGCAGAACTTTTCCTATCATATTGGCCTGGGACCCATGGAATTCATTGTTTCGGTTGTGATTGTGCTGGTAATCGCTCTAATCACGGTTAGTTACCGTACTTACCGGGCTGCCCATATGAATCCGGCTGAAGTGCTGAAGTATGAGTAGATATAAGAGCCAAGATGTAAGAGCCAAGATCCAAGATCTAAGATAGGGATGAGTAGCAGTGAGAGATGCAGTAAGTCGCACTTCGACCGACTCAGTGTGACGGCGCGTGTCATGCAGAGCCTGTCGAAGCATGACGAACAGCAGCGACAGTAATAGTAGCAGTAGCAAGGGCAGGGGCAGTAGCAATTTGTCACACTGAGCTAGTTGAAGTGTGATTGATTGAAAACAAAACTAACATCGAACATCGAACACCGATTTACGAAGTTCGAAGTTTAGGAAAACAAAAAACTCATAATATCACAGTATCCGGCATCCATTATCCAGCATCTCACAGCTCGTAGCTCGTAGCTCGTAGCTTACTACCTACCCCAACACTTCTTCGATCCTTGTCAGTTCCTCTTTGCTGAAAATCGGATTTTTCAAAGCATTTAGGTTGTTCCTGAGCTGATCCACCGAACTGGCACCGATCAGCACAGAGGTTACGCGTTTGTCTTTAAGCAGCCACATGATGGCCATCTGTGCCAGGGTCTGGTTCCGGGACAATGCTATGTCGTTGAGCTTGGCTATTTTATTGAGCTTATCCTGGGTGATGTCCTTTTGTTTTAAAAATCCATGCGCTTTCGAAGCCCGCGATCCTTCGGGAATACCCTGCAAATACCGGTCGGTCAGCAATCCCTGTGCCAGTGGTGAAAAAGCAATGAGTCCCATTCCTTCCTCCTCAACCGCATCCAGCAATCCGTTTTCAATCCAGCGTTCAAACATGGAATACTTAGGCTGGTGAATGAGGCAGGGAGTCCCAAGTGCTCTCAGTATTTTTGCTGCCATCCTGGTTTTATCGGCGGGATAATTGGAAATGCCGGCATAAAGTGCTTTACCCTGTTTCACTGCTTGTGCCAGTGCTCCCATGGTTTCTTCAAGAGGAGTTTCGGGATCGGGCCTGTGTGAGTAAAAAATATCCACATAATCCAGCTTCAGGCGCCTGAGGCTCTGGTCCAGGCTCGAAAGCAGGTACTTCCTGGATCCCCAATCACCGTATGGACCTTCCCACATGGCATACCCGGCTTTGGTGGATATGATCATCTCATCACGGTATGGCCTGAAATCCTTTTCAAGGATTATTCCGAAGTTTTCTTCAGCTGAACCCGGTGGAGGACCGTAATTGTTGGCCAGGTCAAAATGGGTGATTCCCGAACTGAAGGCATGCCTGATCATGGCCCGGCTGTTCTCGGGAATATCCACACCCCCGAAATTGTGCCACAACCCCAAAGAAATGGCGGGAAGCTTGATTCCGCTTTTGCCGCATCTGTTATACTGAATCTGCTCGTAGCGCGATAAATCAGGTTGGTATGCCATGCTGCTGTTTTTTGATAAAGTTAATATTTATTTCCCTTCATCATGTGCTGAAACGCTCATGGAAAATAGTCAGAAACCAAAAATAGGGCATATTCTTTGGGTTTTTAATTACTTTTAATATCTTTATTGTATTATTTCAGCGACTTATGGAGCCATTAGATATCATAGGCACAAATGACACACCACGCGTGATTTTTGATCCGGACAACGATATATTCGAGATATCGGGGCGTTCATTGCCTGAGGATGTGGTTTCATTCTATCAGCCTGTGCTCGATTGGCTCGAAGATTACAAGAATCATCCTGTCAAGAAAACGGAATTCGTTTTTAAGTACATCTATTTCAATACGGCTACATCCAAGCTGGTTCAGGATATTCTGTTCAAACTGGAAAATCTGAATGAATCAGGCCATGAGGTGAATATTCTCTGGTATTATGAACAGGATGATGAAGATATGTACGACATTGGCATCGAGTTTAAGGAGAATATCACACTCCCTTTTGAAATAATCGCTTATTAAGGGTTTCAGCCAATCCACTACAATGTACATTCTTGCAGCAACTGCAATGCGACTTCGCTGTTCTTTTCTTCAGTCAGGTCAAAGGTGTTGATTCTTTTTCCTTTATACATCACTGTTTGATTATCACAAATTAGTCTTATTTGAGAGTCGTCAAACAGGTGTTTCAATTCGCGACCGAAAACAAAATCCTCGGGCTTTTTGATCTTTTTTGTTGAAAAATCTGAACAGTATCGCATCAGTTCCACCAGTCCTTCTATAGGTCCGGCTGAAAGATGAAATCCATTCTGGCTTGAAGAAACAGCCGGAAGTCCGTATTGCTCCCTGTTAACCAGCAGGTCATTGCGCAGGCTGCCTGGTAATGCGTCAGCCGGATTGGTTTTCCCGATGAAGCTGTTCCGCGCAATTGCCCAGTCAAGATCACCTGTTAGTGTAAAAGCTATAATGGAACGGCCTTCTTCAATAAAATGCATCAACTGCCTGGGATGAAATCCATTGATGAGGAATACCCGCTCTCCCTCTATCTCAACCGGTGCGCAATAGGTTCCTCCGGCCAGCTTGACGGATTTGCTGTTTTGCCAAAGATCGTCAATCGAATTTGGTGTATAATCATTGTACTGCTGCAGGAATTCCAGGCTCCCCAGTACCTTTGCATTTTTGGGATCAGATCCGAACGCATCTTTGAATTTCTCAAGTGCTTCAGGTGACATGTAATCCAGGGGTTTTTTACTCAACGCATTGATTACCCCGTAATGCCTGGCAATGATGTCATGTTTCTCAAGATAGGATGCGCCAAGTAGCCTGATATCTTTTATGGCAAGCTTAAAAAGGGACAGCTTGTTGAACATCATTTCGAGAACGGCCCTCAGATTAATCGATTCAATATTTAAAGTGATCTCCGGCTTAATGAAAAAAAGGAATTCATGTTTTGCTTCATCAGACCCGGAACGGGCATATAACTCATTGTAACCTGCAATTCCTTCCTGCGCCATACCCACATGGTGGATGATCATTTTGATTATTTCCTGGTTGTTCATTGTGCAACATGGGTTATCCTTGCTAAAATTACAGAAAAATGTGATAAAAACACGCATAAATGGCACCATTCTTGTTCATTCTCGTATAACAAACAAGAGTTTATAGATTCATGCAACCTAAATTTTCAAAACTCGGGATTCTGCGCGGCAAGGATTGTTACAACCGGATTTCCTTACAGATGACCTGGACACACGCCAGGACAGGCAGCGCATTAAAGTTTGGCAGGTTGAGATTCAACTACGGCGATTCAAGAGAAAATTACCTCGAAGAGAAAAGATCGCTCTCTGAAGGTCTGAAAATCTGAAATCCGGTATTCTCATTGAAGCTTACTGCACTGCCATGAAAAGCCTGTTTATAAAACAGGTAGATATAGGGATTGTTCTTTTCGGTGGCTGATTTGCCCAGGAACAAGTTGTGCTCTCGGGTAGCCACATCGCTGAAATTAACATAATGTGCATTCATGGCGGTGCTTCCCCGGTACCCCAGGCCAAGTTGCTTTGATGCCCTGAGAATCATGGCTCCGTGCAAAGTGAAGTCATCATTATTTATAGTAACATAAATTCTTTCCTGAATATTCAGTTTCTCAAGCCATTTTTGATGCTGGTACTGATTCACTGCCGCTGCATTCAATATGAAATTGCTGAATAGGCCTTCAGGTATGTAATTAAGCAATTTGTTCTGTACCACGTTCCTGAGAATGTGGTTTCCCATGCTGTGAAACATAGCGGACACAGCTGACAACGGGTATTGTTCTTTTTGAAAATCATTGAGTTCCTTCATGGCTATAACAAATGCCGGGGCAACCTCTGCAGCAGCGTAAGCTGTTTTTTTGAGCGCCATGTTGTCCGTCGGCCAGTCAAAGATTACCATGTTCACTGCAAACCTTTCTGAAATATGAAAGCCTCTTTCCAAAACCTGCTGAAATGTTTTGCCATGGCCATCTGCATAAACCAAAATATCCCTGCTGGCAGGTAACCGCCTGTTTGTTTCAGAAAAACCTTTCATGGGTTCAACATAAGCGGTGTCACCCAAGGTGCCGGCTATAAAATAATAGCGTTCGTAGTGCGGATCAAGTCCCTTTTTTAGTTCATAACCCTTTTCAGGCTTGAAATGACGGGTGCTGATGATTATGATTTTGTTCACCGCATGTTCAGGAAGCCGGTCTACAAATTTCAATTCATACGTGCCGGTCATGTATTCTTTTACCGGGTTTGCATTGGCAGGAAGTGCCATTGCCGATACAAGAAAGGATAGTATAAAGTATAGTGGTTTCATAGCTGGTCTTTTTTTACATATAACAGGTATTCATGCATAATGTTTAACGAAATATTAAAATAATTAAACAAAAAAGTTTAATTTGGCATAATATCGCTGCCACTGCCACAGATTCTGGCGCCTGTCCTATTCCAGTATTTTCAACTCGGTACGCCGGTTCTGTGATCGTCCTTCTTCAGTATCATTATCTGCAACCGGTTTATTCATGCCATATCCCTTTGAAAAAATTCTTCCTGCAACTACTGAAGCAGAGATTAAATAATCCGCTACCGATTTGGCCCTGTTTTCCGATAGTTTCATGTTGTATTCGGCGCTGCCGGTATTGTCGGTATGGCCTCCTATTTCAATTCGGATACCGGGGTTGGCTTTCAGCAATTCAACCACCTTGTTGAGTTCAAGTTTTGATTCTTTTTTTAATGCATATGAATCGGTTTCAAAGAATACATTCCGGAGCACGATGCTGTTCCCGGCCAATATGGGCTGCAGGGGAACATCCTTGAGAAATGGCCGGTCTGCATCAAAACCTTCTTTAAGAGAGAAGTTTTCAGAAAAAAACAAGTATGAAGTTCTGGAAACATTGAGCATGTAATTGCGGTTACCCGGGATGCTCACCAGGAATTCCCCGGTGAGACTGTCGGACCAGGAATTATAGATGATTTTTCCTGTTTCCAGATCAACCAGTTCAAATCGCGCTCTGAGCAGCCTCCGGTCATGGGCATCGAAAACCTTGCCTTTCATGTAGGTTGCTGCAACAGGCCGGTTCTGGACCGGAAGATCGAATATGTAAATATCTTTACCCTGTGCCTGGTTCACATCCGATGAATAATAGGCTTTATCGCCACGGGAATTCACAATCAGTCCGATCTCGTCGCGGTTGGTATTGATCGGATAACCCAGGTTGACGGGTTTATTCCAGGCACCGGCACTGTCCCTGCGGGCAACAAACAGGTCATAACCGCCCAGGCCGATATGGCCGTCGGACGAAAAATAGAGCGACTGGTTGTCGGGATGAATGAAGGGAGACATCTCGGTTCCTTTTGAGTTAACCGAATCACCCAGGTTCTCGGGATTCGACCATTGTCCGTTTTTACCCAGGTGCGAAACCCAGAGGTCGTGTTGCCCCTTACCCCCGGGCCTGTCGCTGGAGAAATACAGTGTACGGCCATCGGGGGTCATTGATGGCTGGGTTTCACGGTAGGGGCTGTTCACAGGTCTTCCCAGGTTAACCGGAACCGACCAGCTGTCTCCCTCTTTGGTTGAGGCATACAAATCACAACGCCCGACTCCGTCACCCCGGTTGCAGGCTGTGAAAATCATGTATCTCCCGTCGCCCGAAAGAGTCTGGGCTCCCTCATTGCCGGGGGTGTTTAAAGGCCGTCCGGCATTTTTCATGACACTCCATCCACTGCCTGTCCACTGGCTGATGAAGAAATCCTCCTGCACCTGCTTCATTAAATCTTCGCTCGGCACAAGCCGGGTGATCACAAGGGTTTTTTCATCGGCAGAGAGCCCCGGCCAGTATTCGTCGTATGGGGTATTCACGGTGGTGTCGAGGGTGGCAGGGTCAAAGTCCACCGGGTGTTTCATGGCTTCAATTGAAAAAACGCAACGGACCACGCCATCTTTGGCTTTTTCGGTTTGTGCCTCATTTCCGGTATTCAGCTCAAGGTAACGCCTGAAACTGCCCAGTGCTTCCGTATACAATCCTTCATGATATTCCAGGTTGCCCAGTCTTACCAGCCCGTACGCGTAATAGTTTTCATTCAGCGGCAGCCCCTTGCGATAGGTTTCGATAGCCTTGCCCGGCTTTCGGTCAGCTTCATATACTTCTGCCAGTACCAGGTAAGCTTCAATAAATCCGGGATCGGCTGCTATCGCAGTTTCTAGAAATTGTGCGGCAAGCGTGTATTTATTCAGCGTGTAATTCTTAATCCCGCTGTTGTAGGCATCAATTGCCTTTTTTGACCGGGTTGTCAGTTTTTCCTGAGCAAACACAGACTCGGTTCCCTGAATCATGACGGCTGTCAGCAATATCAATACCCATGTTTTCATGTTAAGCAGACTCAATGGTGATGTTTTCTATCTGATGACAAATTTCTCCGAATACAGGTTGTTCCTGTCACGGATAATTACAAAGTATATGCCAGGAGGGTAAGAACGAACATCAATTTCATTGTTCAGGGTTAATTTGTATTTGGCAAGGACGATACGGCCGCTGGCATCAGCCAGATACAATACAGAATTGTCTGAAATGCCGGTGAGCTGAACATGTATTCTCTCCCTGGCCGGGTTGGGTATGATCCTGAATTTTGATTCCGCTTCCGGAGTTCCGGCATAATTGCTGCCGGCCAGTTCACACAAGAGCCAGTTATGCGGATCGGCTTGCACATCATTTACCCCGCCCGGCAGATAAAAAGACCTGCTTACGAAAGATGCGGTTTGCCGCATGGTGAGCAGTGTGTCACGGTCGTTTTGATCTGCCTTAAATTCAAGCAACACATTGAAAAGAGGTGTTGCTGAAGAAACGGTTTGCAATGAACTGATATATAAGGTATCTCCCTCATAGTTCCAGGCAATATGATGCACCGGATACCCTTGTCCATAGTACCACTGATCGAAAAACAGATCAAAGTCCATCTTTGTTGATTCCTCCAGGTAGTTTTTAAAATCGTCCCCGGAGGCATTCCCATCGCGGTACTTTTGCAGAAAGCCAGTCAGCGTACTAAAGAAAAGGCTGTCGTTTCCCACTTCCTGTCTGATCATGTGAATAATGGCTGCTCCTTTCTTATAGGATAAACGGGAATCAAAAATCCGGTCTTCATCACCGGCAAATTCTTCGGGAACATAAATGCTTCCTCCGGCCGATGATTTGATGTAGTCATGTGTCCCTTTGATCCACGTTTCAGCATCTCCGCCTTCACCCAGGTATTGACAGGCCAGATATTCAGAATAGGAGGCAAACCCTTCGTTGATCCAGATATCCTGCCAGGTGCTGCAGGTAACAAAATCACCAAACC